>VAYV01000324.1 GCA_005883175.1 Actinomycetota bacterium | reverse complement strand
GTCGACCCGTTCACGCAGGCCGGCGCGCGCGACGGGGTCGTCGCGGCGCTTGCGGCCGAGGCCCGCAGCGGCGGCATCGAGAAGACCTCGAAAGGAACCTACCGGCTCGCTCGCGCGTCCCAGGGCTGAAGGTCTGCCCTTCCGGCCATGTGGCTTCGCCGGATGCACGACCGTAGAATCGCCGAGAACTCCTCACCGCCCGGGAGGGCCATGACGTCACGGTTGGTTCGAGCTGCAGTCGTCGTCTCGCTCGTCGCACTGCTCTCGGCTTGCAACATGACGGCGCAGATCACGACCCACCTGAACGGCAAAGGCGGCGGCACCCTCGGCCTTCGAGTGGTCCTGGACAAGGAGGTCCGCGACGGTCTCGCCGGCAACGGCGGCCGGGGCATCAACGCCCTCGAGGGACTGTTCAACCGGCTGCGGGCGGCGAGCTGGACCGTGACGCGCAGCGAGCCGGCCGGCGGCCTCGAGCTTCAGGCGACCAAGGCGTTCACCGGCCGGCAAGGCTTCACCGATGCGTTGCGCGACCTTTCCGGAGGCTCGACAACAGGATCGAGCGGCCCACTGGGTGGGTACTCGCTCGACTACACGTCGCACGGTTCCTTCTTCAAGACGAAGACCGATTTCTCGGGGACGGTCGACACGAGTGAATGGGTCTCGATCCTCGCGGCGGCGTTATTCAAGGGCGATCGCAACGCGGCGCAATCGAAGCGATCTGGCGTCCGGCGCTCGGCTCGCGCGTCGACATCTCGGCGTCCGCGTCGGCGATCAAGACCTCGTCGCTTTTGTTCGTCGGCGTGCCGGCGTTGCTGTTGCTTGCCGGGTTCGGCTGGTACGCGATCGGGCGGCGGCAGAAGCCGCTGATCGCCGAGACGCCGACGCCCGCGCATCGCAGGCGTGAACGCGTTGCGCGCGCGCCGCAGCCCGTGGAGCAGCTGCTCGCGATCATCCCGGATCCGCAACCAGCTCCACCCCCTACGCCGGTATCGCTGGAGAAATCGGTTATCGAGCTCGACCTGCCGGAAGCGGCGCGCCCGGCGGAGCCGACGGCGTAACGATCAGCCGGTAACGACCGCCATATCTTCTACCGGCGCGACCGGGGGCAGCGGCGTCAGCACAACGATCTCGCACTCATTCTTCCAGCGGTTGACCGCTGCGTCGCCGTCCTTCAGGTTGAGCCGCCGGCCGACGAGCAGGTCGCGTGCGATCTCGTCCCAGCGCGCGTCCTTGGGGAGTGTCTCGACGGTGCACTCGACATCGGCGACTTCCGATCGCTTCTCCTTCGAGCGCGCGATCAAGTGAACCGACGCAGCCTGCGTCAGGCCCGGCACTTGCTGCTCGCCCGGACCAACGAGAACGTAGACGCGACCGTCCTCGTAGCCGTACCAGATCGGCCATTCCGTGTGCGCTTCGTAACGCGGCACTTTGACGGGAGCGGCCGGCCGCTGGGGATCGCGTTGGAGGGGCTCTGCGAACGAAAGCCAGGCGATCGTCGACTTCGACAGCGCCGCGTCGAGCGGGAGCGGGGAAGCGTACGTCGCGGAGCTCACTGTCGATGACGCGAGGCTTCGACTCGCCGTCGAGCTCGAACTGCCGCTCCCAGTTCCCGAGCGCCTTTCCGTCCGCGTCGATGATCTCCAACGCGTCGATGTAGACGCCGCCGGGGCCGGTCAAGCGACGGATCACGAGGAACGGATACGCGACGTTCCCGCGCGCGCCCAGGTACACGATATCGCCTGCGTTTGGGTCCGTCTCGGCGAGGATGCGGTCGAGGATCCGGAAATCGTGCACGGTGACGTCGGCCACACTTGCTCCTTCACGGTCGTCGGAGAACGGCGGGATTATAGCGGGGGCGAGCGCAGCACTCGGCGGCAGGCTGCTCGAACCCATGGGGTATGTTGTGCGCACGATGGCGCAAGGCGCGAAGGACGAGCAGCCTGTGGCCGAAGCGGAGGAAACCTCCGTTCCGCAGGACATACGCGCGGTCCAAACGATCAAGCACGAGTCGATGTTCTTGCTGTCCGATCGCCACGGGGACATCGTCGACGGCAGCCCTGCGGCCCTGGGTCTGTACTTCCGGGACACGCGCTTCCTGTCGCGCTGGGAGCTGCGGATCGACGGGCAGCGGCCGTTGTACCTGCATTCGGCGGCCGACCGGAACTACTCGATGCTGATCGAGACGACGTTGCCGCGCGAAGAGCTCGACGAGCACGGGCGCCGGAAGACAGAGAACCTGCAGGTTTCGCGGCAACGTCGGCTGGGCGCGGGGATGCACGAGACGATCACGCAACGCTCGCGTACGACGGCCGCGACGGTGTGGTGCGCGCGACAAGGCTCACGTTCCATCCGGCGCCCACGGTGCTGGATGGGGAGCGCGCGCAATGGCGCCTGACCGTGCCGCCCAGGTCGTCGGTAACGCTCAACGTCGCGGCGCTTCCGTCTGCCGGAGAAGCGGTGCCACCGGACCTCGAGCTCGAGCAGATGGAGCGCGAGTACCAGGTCTGGCGCAAGAAGTGCACGCGTTTCCGGCTGTCGAACACGCAGCTGCAGCGCTACCTCGATAAGGCGGTGCTCGACCTGCGGATGATGCAGACGATGTCGGAGGACGGGTTGCCGGCGATCGATGCCGGCGTGCCCTGGTTCTCGACATTGTTCGGGCGAGACTCGCTGATCACCGCCTACCAAGCGTTGCTCGTCAATCCCGAGCTCGCGAAAGGGACGCTCGCGAAGCTGGCGCAGCTCCAAGGTCAGAAGGTCGACGACTGGCGCGACGAGGAGCCGGGCAAGATCCTGCACGAGGTACGCGTCGGCGAGCTCGCTGCCGTCGGCGACATCCCGCACACGCCCTACTACGGCTCGATCGACTCGACGCCGCTGTGGCTCGTCGTGCTCGGGTACGTGTGGAACTGGACCGGCGACCGCGAGTTCGCGGAAGCGATGTGGCCGCACGCGGTGCGCGCGCTGGAGTGGATCGAGAAGTACGGCGACTCAGACGGCGACGGCTACGTCGAGTACAAGCGCCGGAGCGGCGGGGGATTGGACAACCAAGGCTGGAAGGACTCGTTCGACGGGATCTTGCACGAGGACGGATCAATCGCGGAAGCACCGATCGCGCTCGCCGAGGTGCAGGGTTAGGTGTACGACGCGAAACGGCGCATCGGGCGGGTCGCGCGGGCGCTCGGTCACGACGACATCGCCGAGCAGCTCGAGCACGAGGCCGTGCAGCTGAAGGAGCGCTACAACCGCGACTTCTGGATGAACGAGAACAACACGTACGCGGTCGGTCTCGACGCGAACAAGGAACAGATCAAGTCGGTGACATCGAACCCGGGTCACGGCTTGTGGTCGGGGATCGTCGAGAACGCCAAAGCGCAACGGTTGGCGCGCCGGCTGTGCGCGCCGGACATGCTGAGCGGCTGGGGCGTGCGGACGCTGTCGGCGATGAACCCCGGCTACGACCCGATCGGGTACCACACCGGGTCGATCTGGCCGCACGACAACTCGATCATCGCGCACGGGCTGATGCTCTATGGGTTCAGCGACGAGTCGAACCGCGTGATCAACGAGCTTGCGCTGGCCGGCGCGTTCTTCGACTACCGCTATCCCGAGCTGTTCTGCGGGTATGCGCGCGACGACGTGCCGGTGCCGGTCGAGTATCCGGTCGCGTGCAGGCCGCAAGCATGGGCGACGGGTGCGCCGCTGTTGATGATGCGGTCGTACGCGGGCATGACCGCGGACGTGCCCAACAAGACGCTGTCGATCGTGCGGCCGTCGCTTCCCGCGTGGCTCGAGCGCGCGGAGGTCATCGGCATGCGGGTGGGGAGCGCGCGCGTGGACCTGCTGTTCGTGCAGAGCGGAGGAACGACGGGCGTGCAGGTGATGCGGAAAGACGGCGATCTGGACGTGATCGTCAGGTACTAAGTCGTCCGTCGGGCCACGCGCGCCCTCTCCGCGGCTTTGTCATGCGATGCACGTATGGCATGTATGGATGACAAATCCAGCGAGGACTCGTCCAACTTACGGTGACGTGACGCGCGGGCGGCGGCCTTCGAGCGCGCCTCGGTCTTGCAGGAACTCGTACAGCCCGGCCGTCAGCTCGTACTCGGTCAGGTCTGATCACGTAGTGGTACTCGACCTTCCCCTCGTCGTCGGGGACGATCCGCTCGGCGATGCCCGCGAGACCTTCGACGTCGATCTCAACCCCGGTCTCCTCGCGCACCTCGCGCGCGACCGCTTCGCGAAGCGTCTCGCCCCATTCCACCCGGCCGCCCGGTAACGACCACTGGCCCATCGCCGGCGCGTGGTTGCGGCGAACGAGGAGCACTTCGCCCTTCTCGAGGACGATTGCTCCGACGGCGCACATGGGTATGTTGCTGCTCACGACTCGCGAGGCTACCACGATAGGATTCGGCGCCATATGCCCTACGAGCAAGAGCTTGCCGCGATGCAGGGGTGGCTCGACGCGACGGACAAGATCGCGCTCGACCACTTCCGCGTCGACGTCCCCTACAAGAACAAGGACGATGGGACGCCGGTGACCGAGGCCGACGTCGCGATCGAACACGTCCTACGGAAGGCCATCGAGGAGACTTATCCCGAGGACGCCGTTGTCGGCGAGGAGGGCGGGACCGGTGGAGAAGCGAAAAGCGAGCGCCGCTGGATCATCGACCCCATCGACGGGACGAAGAACTTCCGGCGCGGGATCCCCATCTTCGCGACGCTGATCGCGCTCGAAGATGACGGCCGTGTGGTCGCCGGCGTCGCGTCCGCGTCGGGGATCGGCACACGCTGGTTCGCGCGCAAAGGCGGCGGCGCGTTCCGCGACAGCGATCATCGGGGTTTCGGCGATTTCTGGGGCCACGTTCTGGTCGCGCAGGGATCGATGGACGTGATGCTCGATCCCGAGGTGAACCTCTGGGATCTCGCCGCGGTCAAGATCATCGTGGACGAGGCCGGCGGCAAGATGACGACCGTCTCGGGCGAGAACCGCCTGGACGGCGGCAGCGCGCTGACGACGAACGGTGCGCTGCACGAAGAGGTTTTGCGCGCGCTGAACGGCTAGGTCGGCGGAGACTGCGACTCGTACCCGCGCACTTCGAGCGTCAGCACGCGCTGAACTTCGTCCTTTTCGGCATCGCCGCCCTCGCGCGCCCATTTCCGGATGTCCGGCAAGGACACGATCCCCACGACCAGCCCGCCGTCCACGACCGGGAGGAAGCGCTGTCCCTTCTCGGTCATGGTGCGCGTCGCGTCTGCCAGCGTCGCACCCGGGGCGATCACGGCCGGGTCCTTCTGCGAGACGTCGTGCACGGTCGCGTCGTTCGATGCCTGCGCGATCTCTTTCTCGGTGAGGAGACCGATGACCTTCTCGTCTTCCGTCACGACCGCTGCCGCGTCGCTGGTCTCCCGCATCGAGCGATCGGCGTCCGAAACCAAGTCGTTCGGAGACACGGTGAGAACGGTCGGCACCATCAGGTCGCGTACGAGCATCGCCATCACTCCTTCAGGGGTGTTTGTCCAGTTCCTGGATGGACGAAACTAGTGCGTCGTCGCCGAGGAGAACT
>VAYV01000134.1 GCA_005883175.1 Actinomycetota bacterium | reverse complement strand
GACGAAGCGATGGCGGGCCTCGAGCGCTGGAAGGCAAAGCATCCGGACGCCGCGGCTCACCTCCAGCCGGCCGACGTGATGGTCGACGCGATGCGCGGGCGTTTCACAGCGTGGTACCGGATCCGGGTCAACCTGCGGAACGTGCCCGAGGCCCAACGGCCCGCGCAGGAGGCGCTCGAAAGCGATTACGACCCGTCGGTCGAGTGGCGGGGTTTCGACGGCTAGAACGTGACGTCGAGCGCCGCGATGCGTTCCGGATCGGCGATCAACTCGATCTCGACGATCTTGCCGCGCGCAACCTTGAACGCGAACGCAACGCGCGCAACGCCGCCTTGCGCCCACACAAGGCCGGGCTCGCCGCCGACCGTCGCCGGCTGAGCAGCCCGCGCGCGGCCCGCGAACGTCTTCGTCACCGCGTCGGCGCCGCGAACTTCCGCGTCGGCGCCCATCGCGGCCGCAGCGGCGTCGGCGCGAGACACGACGTCCGGATGCAGCAGCTCGAGCAAACCTTCGAAATCGCCGCCCCGCGCCGCTGCGAGGAACGCGTCGACGACCGCCCGCTGGCGCTTGAGATCGGGTTTCGGCTCGGCGCCGCGCACGCGCCGCCGCGCCCGGCTTGCGAGCTGCCGCGCCGCGACCGGCGACCGGCCAACGATCGGGGCGATCTCTTCGAACGGCACGGCGAACATGTCGTGCAGGACGAAAGCAAGCCGCTCGGCAGGATCAAGCGTGTCGAGCACGACGAGCAGCGCGAGGCCGACCGAGTCGGCCATCACCGCCTCATCTTCGGGCCCGGCCTGTTGGGCCTCTTCGCCGTGGGAGAGGCCGTCGTCGATGGGGTCCACTCGGCGCGAACGCCGGCCGCGCATCATGTCGAGGCAGATGCGCCCGACCACCGTCGTCAGCCACCCCCGGAGGTTGTCGACATCGCTCGTGTCCGCGCGGCTCACGCGGATCCACGCTTCCTGGACGGCATCATCTGCCTCGGCGGCCGAGCCGAGCATCCGGTACGCCACCGCTTTCAGATGTGCTCGGTCGGCTTCGAACCGGTGCGCCAGCCCGTCGCGATCGCTCAAAGCAGATCCCCCGTCCGTCTCATCGTAATGACGGATCGAGGCCGGCGAATGTGACCGGCTTGATCGCTCGGCGCGACGCGTGTCGTACCGTGGGCGTACGACGACGCCGCCGACTACGTCGTGATGGCCGATCCCGGCTGCAACGAGTTCTCGTCATCCAGCTTCCTCTGTAAGGGGCAGGTGCAAGTAGTTTGTCCCCGACGACTATGCCGACGGATCCGAAAAGCGACCCCGCCAAGCTGCTCGACCGGCTCATCACCGAGGAGCTTCCGAGCAAGCGTGGCCTCGAGGCCTGGACCTCATTCCTGCAGGCCCACGCCTCGCTGATGCGCCAGCTCGAGGCCGATCTCGAGAAGCACACCGGCCTTGCCCTGGCCGATTTCGACGTGCTCGCTCAACTGGCGAATGCCGGGGGAGAGCTCCGCATGACCGAGCTGGCGAACCGCGCCCTTATCTCTCGGTCGGGCATGACGCGCCGGATCAATCGGCTGGTCGATGAGGGGCTCGTCCGCCGATTTGCCGCCCAGAAGGATGCCCGTGGTGTCTGCGTCGTGCTGACCGGCGAAGGGATGGCCCGGCTATCCGATACCGCCCCCGTTCACTTGCGAGAGATCTCGAAGCTCTTCGTCGACAAGCTGGACGACAGAGAGCTGGAGGTTCTGGCGCGGGCCTTGACCAAGGTCACGCTGAACTGTTCGTTCGGCTGAGTGCGTTCAGCGCGCGCCGATGGCCAGCTCGATCGGAACTAGGTTCACGACGAGCGTCGATCCGTTGCGATAAAGCGTGATCGAGATGCGGCGGCCGATCGCGTCGGAGTCCATCAAGCGGAGCAAGTCTTCCGGCGCGCGCGCGGGGACACCGTCGATGTCGATCACCAGGTCCTCCGGTTTGATCCCGGCGCGCGCGGCGGGGCCGCCTTCGATGACCTCGACAACCTCGATCCCGGTGTCCCGGTTCAGCTCGCGTGCAAGCCGAGGCGGCAGCGGGCGCGAGCCGGTCGCAACGCCGAGATAAGCGCGACGCACTCGGCCCGAGCCGATCAGCTCGGCGATGATGCGACGCGTGTAGTTGTTGATCGGGATCGCGAGCCCGAGGCCTTGGCCCATGCCGGGGCCGACCACCGCGGTGTTGATCCCGATGAGCCGCCCTCGCGCGTCGACGAGCGCGCCACCCGAGTTCCCGGGGTGTAACGCCGCGTCGGTCTGTATGACGTTCTCGACGAAGCGCGTCACGGTACCGTCACGCGTCGGGAACGATCGTCCGAGCGCGCTCACGACGCCGGCCGTCACCGATCCTGAGAACCCGAACGGGTTTCCGATCGCAACGACGAGCTGCCCCACCTTCAGCTTCGCGGCGTCGCCGAGGCCGGCCGCCTGCAGCTCGGCGCCGCGCGCACGCACCACGGCCAGGTCGGACAAGGGATCGGTGCCGACGATCTCGATGTTGAGCTCGAGCCCGGTCGTGAACGATGCGACGCCGCGGTCGCTCCCTTGAACGACGTGTGCGGACGTGAGGATGAAGCCGTACGGCGTGATTACGACCCCCGACCCGCCGCCTTCCGCGCGCGCCCCCCGGAACCGCCGCGAGACGCGGAGGTTCACCACGGAAGGCGCCACGAGCTCGGCGACGGAGGTCACGATGCTCGAGTACGCGTCGAGCGCCTCGGCTTCGGATGGCGAGGCGCCGCCCGGAGGCTGCTCTCCGGCGTCCAGGATGGCATCGAGGAATCGGATCTCCATGTCGACCTACGACGCCCGCACGGCCCGAGCTATTCCAAACGCCGCGAGGGCTGGGGCCGCCGCGGGCCTCCGGTTAGGATTCGCGCGAGGTGGTCACGACATGACGATCCTGTCGCCCGGGCCGGTCCCCAAGGGAACTCGGTCCTTGGCCGACGTCGGGAACATCCGTCGTGTGGCCGTCGCGACCGACCGGTCCGAGACGGCCGACCGAGCGGTGCAATGGGCCGCCGCATTCGCGATGAGCATCGGCGCCGAGCTGCTGATCATCCAAGTCCTTCCGACGGGGGCCCGCGGCACGACGGAAGCCGGTGCCGCCGCGGGGACGCGCGCGCGCAGCGCAGCATCCGAGCTCTCGCGCGTCGCTGCGGAGCTCGCCGGCGTCCGAGGCAAGGCGAGGGTGCTCGTCGACGACGACGCACCGAAAGTCATCGTCCGGACCGCCGAGGAAGCCGGCGCGGACGTCCTCGTCGTGGGGAATGCCGGGATGCAGGGAAGGACGGAGTTCCTCCTCGACAACGTCCCGAACCGCATCTCGCACAGCGCGCGCTGCACGGTCATCATCGTGAACACGGGAGCGGTCCCGGCGGTGGCGGGCAAAGCGCCTCGCGAAGACACCGAGGAAGAGCCTGAGCCACCGCTTCTGCTCGGTCGAGCCACGCGGATCGCGACCGTCATGGCGAAGCACGGAATCCGCGAGCTGTTCGGGGCGAAGGGTCAAGACCAACGCGCGCGGGCGCGCGGCCTCAGGAGCGCGCTCGAGGAGCTCGGTCCGACGTTCTGCAAGCTCGGCCAGATCCTGTCGACGCGGCCTGATCTGCTCCCGCCCACGTTCATCGAGGAGCTGGCGTCGCTGCAAGACCACGTGCCGCCGCTTCCGGAACGACGCGTCGTCGAGGTGATGGAGCAGGAGCTGCGCGTGCCGTGGGAAGACGTCTTCGCCAGCATCGATCCGGAGCCGATGGCCGCCGGGACGATCGCGCAGGTGCACACCGCGACGTTGCAAGATGGAACGCGCGTCGTCGCGAAGATCCAGCGGCCGGGCGCGCGCGAAGATATCGAACGTGACCTCGGGCTGCTCGAGATGTTCGCGCGCAAAGCGGGCGGACGCCCCGGTCTGAAGCAGGTCGTCGATCTCGAAGCCATCGCCGAGCACCTTTCCTCGTCGCTGCAACGCGAGCTCGACTTCCGGACCGAGGCGACGAACATCGAACGGATGCGCGCGATCCTCGAGCCGTACCCGCGTCTCGCTGTGCCGGACGTTTTCGACGCATACACCACACAACGGCTGCTCGTTCTCCGATTCATCGACGGTGGTTCGCTTCGGACCGCCCCCGAAGGAGCCGAACGCAAGGAGGCCGCGCGACAGCTGCTCGAGTCGTACTACCGGCAGGTGCTGAACGAGGGGTTCTTCCACGCCGACCCGCATCCGGGGAACTTGCTGTGGTTCGACGGGACGATCTACTTCCTCGACTTCGGCATGGTCGGAGAGATCGGCGCCGATCTGCGGCGCAACCTGATGATGCTGCTCCTGGCGTTCTGGCAGGAGGACGCCACGTTCCTCACCGACATCACTCTGGTGATCGCGGGACAGGATCAGCGGCAAGACATCGACGTGGGGCGCTTCGAAGCGGAGATGAGCGAGCTGCTCACGCGATACCGCAACCTCTCGCTGCGCGATATCCAGCTCGGGCCGATCCTGCAGGAGATGACCGAGATCGCGATCCGGCACGACGTCCCGCTGCCCGCCTCGCTCACGCTGACGACGAAAGCGCTCGCGCAGGTGCAGCTCGCCGTCGCAGAGCTCGATCCCGAGCTGGACCCGTTCGCGGTCGCGGGATCGTTCCTGGGGCGCAACCTCCTGGCGAAGGTGCGCGAGGGATTCGATCCTCGCAGCCTCTTCTACGCCTCGCAGAAGCTCTCGCTGCGCGTCTCCCGGTCGATCGAAGCGCTCGAGCGGCTGACCGGCGCGCGCCCGGGTCCGAAGCTGCAAGTGCACTTCCGGGGGATCGAGGGCCTCGAGACCGACGTCCGTCGCGCCGGACGGCGGCTGTCGCTCGCGTTCTTATCTGCTGGCGCGCTCATCGGAACGGGGATGCTCGCCGGACACTCGTCCGTCGCGTCGTGGGTTCCGATCACCGTCGGCTCGGCCGGCGGCGCGTTCAGCCTTGCTCTTGTGATCGATCTGCTCCGTCGCCGGTAGCGCGCGCGGCCGTCGGTTTGTTCTTGATGGCGCGCACGACGCGACGCTCGATGATGAAGGCGCCGGCGCTCATAACCGGACCGAGGAGCGCGCGATCGAGTGCTCGAAGCAGCGCGCGCACGGGGCGCTTCCCTCGCGGCTTGTTCATCTAGCCACACCCTTGATCCTCATCGGTCGTACCGTAGATGAGGTCTCGTTCCCACGCCAACGTCCTCGACGACGCGCCGTCAGGATCGCGGTGGCACCGAATGCGCTTCATCAAAGAGCTCGGCCATTGCGGCGTGAAGAGGAAAGGGAGATGCCGAGGCCGTCATCTCGGAATCGCTTCTCCAAAAGGGGTCAGCAGCGTCTCTTGGGCGACGGAAACGCAAAGAAGGCCGTCGTCTGAATACATCCGGCCGTGGACCAAGCCGCGACCGCCCGCGTTGATGACCGACGTTACGTCGTAGTAGCACCACCGGTCCGGCCGCAACGGTCGATGAAACCAGACGGCGTGATCCATGCTCACGATGCCACGGGTATCTCCGTCGAGATGCAACGGTCGTGCGCCTTTCCAGGTCAGGTCGGTCGCGAACGCCGTGAAGACAGTGGCAAGGTGCTCATCTTCGGGTAATGACGCCCGGGTCCGAAACCACATCCGATGCGTCGAGCTGTAGTGGCCGTTCTCATCTGGTGCGGTGGGACCGATCACCGCACACTCCCACGGTCCCCAAGACTCTGCTGCGACATCTTCTGGTCGCGGCACCCCAAGCGGCATCGGCGGCTGATATTCATAGCCGTCGACGTCGCGCGAGAAAGAGCATGTCATCGAGAGCACGGGCATGCCCGCCTGTCTCGCGTCGACGAGTCGTGATGCGAGCGTGCGCCCCTCTCTCAGCGTTCTCACCCGATACTCGATCGCGGTCCGCCCGACGACAGGCTTGAGAAAGTAGGCGTGCAGTGAGTGCAAGCGACGCCCCTCCGGAGCATCCCGCGTGGCCGCCGAAACCGCGTGCGCGATCACGAAACCGCCGAAGACAACCTGCCCCCAAACGTCGGCAGGCATCTCGCCGGCCCATCCCTCGCCTGTGCGGCGAAGGCGCAATGCCTCCACGATCTTGCCCACAGCAGTGGTTCCATCCGGGGCCATATGCGAAGGATACTTTCGGATCCGCCGTGCTTCGCCGCTTAACGGCTCATCCTCGTTCCCGCGCCCGAACGCAGGGGACCTTCAACTAGGCGGCCACCAGTTGCCCGAACATCCCCGGATGCAGTGTGCAGTAGAACGAGTAAACCTTCCCGCGCGTCAAGTGCGTGTGGAACCGCACGGGCACGGTCTGCCCAAGGCCGGCCAAGTCGCTGTCGAAGAGGCCGCTCTTGTCGACGATGTTATGGCGTTGGAGATCGAGATTGGTGAACGAGAGCTTCTCATCTCCCGCCTGCA
>VAYV01000322.1 GCA_005883175.1 Actinomycetota bacterium | reverse complement strand
GGCGTGTGGTCGCAGGACGAGCAGCGTGCGCTTTCGGTCGCGCGCCGAATCCGCGCCGGCACCATTTCGATCAACCTCAGCATGTTCGTGCATCCGAGCTGGCCGTTCGGCGGCTACAAGCAAAGCGGCCAAGGTCGCGAAGGCGGCGTGCAAGGGTTCGAAGAGTTCCTCGAGACGAAGGTCGTTTCGCTCCCCGGCGGGTAATGGCGATGACGGCGGATCTGCGGCTCGGCCTGACGCTCGGCTACTGGGGGCCGCAGCCGCCCGACGACGCGATCGAGCTTGCAAAGACGGCCGAACGATTCGGCTACGACTCGGTCTGGACCGCCGAAGCCTACGGCAGCGACGTCTTCACACCGCTCGCATGGGTCGGCGCGCACACGAAGACGATCAAGCTCGGCACCGGCATCGTGCAGATCAGCGCGCGCACACCGGTGGCGACGGCGATGCACGCGATGACGTTGGATCACCTGTCGGGCGGGCGTTTGTTGCTGGGGCTGGGCGTGAGCGGTCCACAGGTCGTGGAGGGATGGTACGGACAGCCGTTCCCCAAGCCGCTCGCACGAACGCGCGAATACGTGGAGGTCATCCGGAAGGTTCTGCGGCGTGAAGAGCCGGTGACGAACGACGGCGAGCACTATCCGCTCCCCTATCCCGGCGGGACGGGGCTCGGGAAGCCGCTGAAGTCGATCGTGCATCCGTTGCGCGCGGACATCCCGATCTATCTGGCGGCCGAAGGGCAGAAGAATGTCGCATTGGCTACAGAGATCGCCGACGGGTGGATGCCGATCTTCTACTCGCCGTACAAGACCGAGGTGTACGAGCAGGCGTTGTCGGGCGCGCAGAAAGGCTTCGACATCCCCTGCGTCGTCTCGGTTGTGTTGACCGACGACGTCGCCGCCGGCCTCACGATGCTCAAGTGGGCGATGGCGCTGTACATCGGCGGCATGGGCGCGCGCGAGAAGAACTTCCACTTCGACGTCGTCGGACGTATGGGGTACGCGGAGGAGGCGAAGACGGTCCAGGACCTGTACCTCGACGGGCGTAAGCAAGAGGCGGCGGAAGCCGTCCCAGACGAATTGGTCGACGAAATCTCCTTGGTCGGCCCGGCGTCGCGCATCCGCGAGCGCATGGAAGCGTGGATCAAGAGCCCGGTCACGACGTTGATCACGGGCACGCGCGATCCGGCGGCGCTGAAGGTTCTAGCCGATATCCTCGGCTAGATGGATCTGACGTATACGCCGGCACAGGCTGAATTCCGCGCGTCATTGCGTGCGTGGCTTGCGTCGAACGTGCCCCACGATCTTGCGACGCCCGGAGCGCGTGAAGGGTTCGAGCAGCATCGCGCATGGGAGCGACGTTTGTTCGACGCAGAGTACGCGGGTCTGTCGTGGCCGTCTTCGTATGGGGGGCGAGGTCTAGACGTCGTGCACCAGGCGATCTTCGAAGAGGAGTATTTGCTGGCCGACGGACCGGAGCGCGTCAACGTCGTCGGCGAGAAGCTGATGGGCCGCACGCTGATGAAGCACGGGACCGACGAGCAGCGCGCGCGCTGGCTCCCCCGGATCCTGTCGGCGGAAGACGTGTGGTCGCAGGGGTTCAGCGAGCCGGACGCGGGAAGCGATCTCGATTTGTGTTGGTTCGCACCGACCCGAATGCTGAACGACACCGAGGACTCTCGTTCCTAGCCGTCGACATGCGCTCAGACGGCGTCGAGGCGCGTCCTATCGTTCAGCTCGATGGCCATGCAGGCTTCGCCGAAGTTTTCTTCACTTCCGTCCGCGTGCCCGTCTCGCAGACGATCGGCGACGCGAACGACGGGTGGACGGTCGCCTTGTCGACGCTCGCGTTCGAACGTGATGCGCCGGCGCGACCGGCTGCTCGATATGAGCGGGATCTTCGAGAGCTGATCGCCGTTGCGCGCGCGCGCGACGTGTGGGACGACCCGGTCGTACGGGATGCGATCGGCGGGCTGGCCGCGCGCGTCGAGACCTATCGCTTGCACACGCTCCGGACCCTGACGCGGCTGCAGCGCGGCGAGTCGATCGGCGACGACGCGAGCGTGACCAAGCTGCTGTGGAGCGAGCTCGAGCGGGACATCTACGAGTACGGGATGTCATTGCTGGGGCCGTACGCCGGCGCGTTGTCGGACACGCCCGCGGCCGCGTCGTTCGACACCCGTTATTGGTACGCGCGCGCGGCCACGATCTACGCCGGCACGAGCGAGATCCAGAACAACATCGTCGCCGAGCGCATCCTGGGGCTGCCGCGGTGATCGACTTCGACTTTACCGACGAGCAGCGCGCGCTGCGCGACGTTGCGCGCGACCTGTTCGCGAAGCAGTCGCCGCCCTCGCTGATCCGCGAGCGCTGGAAGGGTGAGCGTGACCCGAAGCTGTGGCGCGCGCTGGCGGAGGTCCGGCTGCTCGGCGTGATCGTGCCGGAGCAGTACGGCGGGAGCGGCGGGGACGAGGTCGATCTGGCGCTTGTGCTGGAGGAAGCCGGGCGGGCTGCGTTGCCGGAGCCGTTCGTCGAGACCGTTGTGGCATCGCGATTGATCGAGCTCCACGGATCAAAGGTGCTTAGCGAGAGTTGGTTGCCGGGCATCGCGAGGGGAGAGGTCGTCGCGACTGTCGGCCTCGAAACCGATCCCTTCGTTGCCTATGCAGACGTAGCCGATCTCGTCGTGTTGATCGATACAAGCGGCGCGCGCCTCCTCACGCGAGACGACGTCAAAGCA
>VAYV01000321.1 GCA_005883175.1 Actinomycetota bacterium | reverse complement strand
CGGCACCACCGGAGTTGCGCAAGGAACGCTCACGTTCGCGAAAGCGACCATGCTGGCGAACGGAACACGCCATGAGATCTCGATCGACAACAAAGGGATCCACTCGGACGACCCGCAGCTATCGCGCGATCAGAACCTCGCGTTGAGCGAACAGATCAACGATCTGCTCGCGCAAGCCGGCATCACGCTGGCCGCCGCGACGCCGGCGAACATCATCGACGGCGCCAGCGGCGAGTCGTCGGTCGGCGGCCTCACGATCTCGCTCGATGCGACCGTCCCGTCGGTATCGGTGCCCCAAGAGATCGCGCCGGTGCTGGCCAAGATCGTGAACAGCATCCCAACGCAGTGCTTGAGCGACTTCGGTATCCCGGCGCCGATCTGCTTCGGCCCGGGCATCCTGCCGGGGATCGGCAGCGAAGCGCGCGTGACGTTCACGCTCGGCTCGACGGACGCCTACGCCGTCGGGGGCCTCGGCCTTTCGCTCACGACGCCGAGCGGCTGCTCGACGTGCACCCCCAGCCCCGGCCCGATCACCGCGCCGAGCATCGCGCCGATCGGCGGGCCGATACCGCCGCAGCCACTCACTTCGCCGCCGGCCGTGGCCGGCACCCAGCAGCTGCGCCTGTTCGGGCTCGTCGCGCGCCTGCCCGCCGTCGCGCTGCTGTGGGGCGGGCTGGGCTTACTCGTAATTGCCTTGGGCTTCGCCTACGGACCATCCTTACGCCATGCCAGAGCCCGCTGAGGACGTCCAAGCGGACGACGCGGTAGCCGACGAAGCCGTCGAGCAGCCCTCTCCCCCGGCTGCCCCCGAGAAGCCCAAGCGCGCGCGCAGGCGCGTCGACTGGCGCGGGTTCGTGCGCGAGAACGCGCGTTTGCTGATCACGTTCGCGTTGCTGGCTGCCGGCGTCGTGTTCGTGATCCTCGGCTGGTACGGCGCGGCGCACACGAACATCCTCACCGAGCAGATCCCGTATCTGATCTCCGGCGGGCTGCTCGGGCTTGGATTGATCATCGTTGCCGGTGTCATGGCATCCGGAGCCGCGCAGGAGCGCTCGAACGAAGAGTTTCGTCGCGAGATCGCGCAGGCGCTCGCGGCGATGGGCTCGGGCGCGCCGGATCGCGGTGTGCAGTCGGACGCGATCTCGATGAACGGGCACCACGTGTACGTCGTGCCCGGCGGACGCAGCTACCACGTGGCCGGGTGCCCGATCCTCGAGGGGAAGGAAGGCGTCAAGGAGCTCGAGCCGGCGCAAGCCGCGTCCTCTGGGTACGCGGCCTGCAAGCTCTGCGGCGGCGACTAGCTCCGGGCGCGCGCGATGCAGATCTTCATCCGCACGCTCATCCTTGGGATCGCGTCGGGCAGCGTGTACGCGCTCGCGTCGACGGGCCTTGTTCTCACGTATAAGACGTCCGGCGTTCTGAACTTCGGCTACGGCGCCATCGCGCTGTTCACCACGTACATCCACTGGGCGCTCACGTCCTACCATCACACAGCCGCGGGCGGCACTTCGGGATTGCCGGTTTGGCTGTCGGCGGTGATCGTCGTCTTCATCGTCGCGCCCGTGCTCGGCGCGTTCCTCGACACACGGCTGTTCCGGCCGCTCGAAGGGCAGCCGCAGATCATCTCCGTCATCGCAACGGTCGGGCTCTTCGTGCTCTTCCGGGGGATCGCCGATCTGATCTGGAAAGGCCAGACTAAGAGCGTTCCCTCGCTGTTCCCTCCCGGGGTGGTGCACCTCCCCGGCGGGGCCGTGATCGGCTGGGACCAGCTCGGTGTGCTGATCGTCGCCGTCGTCGCGGCCTTAGGCCTCGGGGCGGTGCTGCGCTGGACGAAGAGCGGCGTCGCGTTCCGCGCGGTCGTAAGCAACCGGCCGGTCGCCGGCCTGATGGGGATCAACACCGGCTACGTGTCGGGCTTGGCCTGGGCGGTCGGTACGGCGTTCGCGGCGCTCACGGGGATCCTGCTCGCTCCGTTGCTCCTGCTCGATCCGAACTACCTGCCGCCGTTCATCATCGCGTTCGTGCTCGGCGCCGCCGTCGTCGGGTACCTGCGGAGCCTCCCGTTGGCTTACGCCGGAGGGATCTTCATCGGGATCGCGCAGGCGATCTTCATCCAGTACATCCGGTCGCAAGGATTCTTGGGCCGGATCTCCGACTCACTTCCATTCTTGATGATCACGGTCGCGGTGATCTTCGCACCGCGCGCACTTCGCCAATCGGGAGCCGGCGCCAGCTTCATCGTGCACTCCCGCGAGATCATGCAGCGCGCCTCCAAGAACACGCGGGGCCTCGTTACGGTGCTCTTCTTCGGCTTCCTCGCGCTGGTTCCGATCCTCTTCTCGGGTTCCTGGACGGCGGCCGTCTATCAAGGGTTCGTCTACGCGATCATCTTCATATCTCTCGTTATCTTGACGGGGTACTCGGGCCAGATCTCGTTCGGTCAAACGGCTTTCATGGGGATCGCCGCGTTCACGACGGCACACCTCGTGCAAGGCGCGCATCTTCCGATGTGGATCGCGATGGTTCTCGGTCCGTTGGCGGCCGTCCCCGCCGGCAACCTCATCGGCTTCATCGCGGTGCGGGTCCACGGGCTGTACCTGGCGCTGATGACGCTCGCGTTCGCGTTCATGGTCGACTCGCTCTTCTTCCAGAACCCCACCATCTCCGGCGGCGAGGGGGGCATCCACGTCGGGAGACCGGCCGGATTCCACGGTCCGACGTCGCTCTTCTACATGGGCTTCATGTTCCTCATCGTGTTCGCGCTCATCGCAGTGAACCTCCGTACCGGCCGAACGGGCCGCGTGCTTGCGAGCATGCGAGACAGCGAAACGGGATCGCGTTCGCTCGGCATCCCCGTCACGAAGTACAAGGTGTTGATCTTCGGTTTGTCGGCGTTCATCGCGGGGATGGGTGGTGTCCTCCTCAGCTTCGTCCTCGAGCAGGCCGGCAATAGGAGCTTCATCCCGTTCCTTTCACTGTTCTTCATGGCCGTCGCGGTCGTCGGAGGGATCTTCGGCGTCGGCGGCGCGATCGTCGGCGGCCTGCTCTACGGGATCTACGGCCAGCTCAGCGGCTACTCATTGTTGGGGTGGTTGAACCGCTGGCAGCTGGTCCTGTTCGGGCTTGCGACGAGCAGGAGCGGCGATCACGCGTCTCTACGACCGGCGCGCGCGCCGCCAGCAACAAGCAGCGCCGCTCCCCGTCGCCGGGGGCCAAGAGTGAGCACGCTGGTCGCGGACGGCGTGACGATCCGCTTCGGCGGCCTCACCGCCGTCGACGACGCGACGGTCGAGGTTCCCGACGGCGGCTTCATCGGGCTGATCGGCCCCAACGGCGCCGGGAAAACGACGCTCTTCAACGCGATCGGAGGATTCCTCACACCGACGCGTGGCCGGATCACGCTCGACGGCCGCGACATCATGGGCATGCCGGCCGCCGCGCGCGCGCGTCTCGGCATCGGACGGACGTTCCAGAAGCTCGAGCTCTTCGGCCGGATGAGCGTCTTCGACAACCTGATGGTCGCCGCCGAGTCGGCCGAGAGCCGGCTCGACATCGTGTCGGACATCTTGAGCTTGCCGCGCCGCCACAGCGAAGAAGCGCGGTGCGCGCGCATCGCCGAAGAGATGCTCCGGACGCTCGGCTTGGAGTGGGCGCGTGATCGGCGCGCGGCCGACCTGCCGGTGGGACACGCGCGTCTCCTCGAACTGGGCCGCGCGCTGTGCACGAAGCCGAAGCTCATGCTGCTCGACGAACCGTCATCGGGCTTGGACTCCGACGAGACCGCGGACTTCGGCAAGATGCTGAAGCGCGTGAACGAAGACATGGGGATCTCGATCCTGCTCGTCGAGCACGACATGGACCTCGTGATGGACGTCTGCAAAGCGCTGTACGTGCTTGACTTCGGCCGTCTCATCGCGCAGGGGTCGCC
>VAYV01000133.1:5631-6396 GCA_005883175.1 Actinomycetota bacterium | reverse complement strand
CACCTCGTTACAGCCGCGCAGATCGGCTTGCGCAACACACTCGGGCTGCTTGGCGTGTCCGCACCGGAGTCGATGTAAGGGGAGAATGAGTCGCGTCGGGCCGTTTGACAGGACCTTTTGTCTTAGTTCAAACTTTCCCACTACGTCCAACGTCGCTTCAACGTGGCCCATATGACGAGAGTGATTCCAAGGCACGCAACGGCAACGTTCTTCGCGTTGCCGTTGTTGATATTGCCGCTCTTTCCACCTCCGCCGTCACCTGCCCCTGTCCTAGCTCCGATCCAGACGTACAAGATCGTGAGCTATTTCCCCGTGAATTCACGGGCCATGTGGTCGCCATGGGATCCCAACAGGATCAACGCGGACTTCGCGCGGCTTGCCACGCTACATGTGTCCGCGGTCCGCATATTCCTTCAGCCGTCAGAGTTCGGTTACCCGAACCCGACCACCGACATGATGGGCGAGCTATCGCAGGTAGTGCAGATGGCGGCCCAGAAAGGTATGAGGACGTACTTCAACCTATTCGATGGTTTCCAGCAGTTCGGCGATGTCTACGGCAGTAAAACGTGGGCGAAGGCCGTCGTCTCTTCGTACGCAGGTGGTTCGCACGCGGCCGCGTTCGAAGTCTTCAATGAGATCACCCCATCGAATCTGGGAGCGGTCAACTGGGCGAGGCAGATGATCCCGTACGTCCAGAGTCTTGCCCGTGGAACACCTGTTGGAATCTCAGTGAACGAAGGATGGAAGCTGAAGAACCTAAAGGGC
>VAYV01000133.1:0-5575 GCA_005883175.1 Actinomycetota bacterium | reverse complement strand
TGAACAGGAATCGGATCAGGCCTCCTATATCTCTTCAGTCGAGCAAGCCACGCTCAAGGTTGGCGTTGGCACGGCCGGGATCTACACCCAGAATGACTTCACGTCGCTCGCGGCTCATGATCCGGAGCGCTACTTCGGCCTCTATCGCTCCGATGGAACACCCAAGCCAGCCGTGCAGGTCCTTTCTACATATTTCTAGGCGCGCATCAGCGACTTCGAGACGATAATCTGCCGTCCTAATCACCCTGGACGGGATCAAGAGATGCCGCACACGTTGAAAGATGTCCTTCCGTCGAGCGCGCGCCTGCGCTCGAACGGCCACTTGGAGATCGGCGGGGCCGACACAGTCGACCTTGCGCGCGAGTTCGGCACGCCGTTGTTCGTAATGTGCGAGGACACTTTCCGCGAGCGCGCGCTGCGCTACCGCGAGGCGTACACAGACGCCGACGTGTACTACGCGGGGAAGGCGTTCCTCTGCGTCGCGATGGCCAAGATGGTGGCGGAGGAGGGCCTCGGCCTCGACGTCGCGAGTGGCGGCGAGCTCTTCACGGCGCTGAAGGCGTCGTTCCCGCCGGAGCGGATCATCTTCCACGGCAACAACAAGAGCGACGCCGAGCTCGAGATGGGGATGAAGGCCGGCGTCGGGCGCATCGTCGCCGACTCGATGGAAGAGCTCGAGCGCGCCGATGCGATCGCCGGCTCGCTCGGCGCGCGCACGCAGATGATGCTGCGCGTCACGCCCGGGGTCGAGGCGCACACGCACGAGTACATCCAGACGGGCCAGGAAGACTCGAAGTTCGGGATGTCGGTCGAAGGTGGCGTCGCGCTCGAGGCGGCGAAGCGCGCGCGCGACCTACCCAACCTCGACGTCGTCGGCTTCCACTCGCACATCGGCTCGAACATCACCGGCGTCGAGGCGTTCCTCCGCACGGTGGAGATCCTCGCGGAATTCTGCGCGAGCGTCCGTGACGCGACCGGGATCCAGCCGGCCGAGCTGAACCTCGGCGGCGGGCTCGCGATCGCGTACACGCGCGGCGATTTCCCCGCGCGCGTTGAGTCCTTCGCGACGGAGGTGCGCGCGAAGCTGCAGGGTGAGATGGAGCGGCTCGGGCTGCCGGTGCCGCGCATCGGCGTCGAGCCTGCGCGCTGGCTTATCGCGAACGCGATGGTGACCCTGTACACGGTCGGAACGGTGAAGGAGATCCCCGGCATCCGTACGTACGTCAGCGTCGACGGTGGGATGAGCGACAACATCCGGCCCGCGCTGTACGGCGCGCGCTACGAGGCGCTGCTCGCGAACAAGGCGGACGTGCCCAGCGACCGCGTCGTCACGATCGCCGGCGCTCACTGCGAGCAAGGCGACCTGCTGATCAAGGACGTGAGCCTCCCGGCGAGCGTCGGGCGCGGCGACGTCCTCGCGGTGCCGGCCACCGGCGCGTACGGCTACTCGATGGCGTCGAACTACAACCGCTTCCCGCGACCTGCGGTTATCGTCGTCGAGGACGGCGATGCCCGCGTGATCGTCGCCCGGGAGACCTACGAGGATGTCACCTCGCGCGACCTCTAGGCGTTATACATCTGTACAACGGGAAAAAATCCCGGATAACAGATGGAACGTCGAACTGCAGACCTCGGCGGCCCTGTTTATTACCTCGAATTTCCAGGGCCTTCTACAGGGCCGACATTCGTCCTCGTACATGGGCTCGGCGGCTCCCACGCGAACTGGCTCGCCCTGGCGCCGATGCTCGCGCAGCGTGGCCGCGTGCTCGCGCTCGACCTCCCCGGTTTCGGCCTCTCGCCGCTCGCAGGACGCAAGGCGACGATGTCGAGCAGCCGCTCGATCATCGCGCGCTTCATCCAGGACATAGCCGCGACGCCGGTCGTCCTCATGGGGAACTCGATGGGCGGCGCGCTGTCGATCTCTCAAGCCGTCGCCGACCCCGATTCGGTTCGAGGCTTGGTGTTGATAGCGCCTGCGCTACCGCGTAACGGCCTCCATTCGCTCGATACGACCGTGGCAGGCTTCTTGTCGGCGGCGATCGTGCCGACCATCGCCGGCCGACTCATCGGCGGACGGCTGATCGTGAACGGGCTCCGTTATTACGGCGCCACGCGCATGGTGGATCGGATGCTCGCGCTCTGCACCGTCGATCCGTCACGCGTTCCGCAAGAGATCGTCGACGCACATCTCGAAGTTGCGGAGCGGAGGGCATTCGAGATCGACGTGCCGGCGGCATTCCTCCAACAGACGCGGAGCCTCGTCGGCACGTTGGGCCGGCGACGCCGATACCTCGGGGCGCTCCGCGATGTCTCCGCACCCACCTTGCTCATCGGGGGCGCTTCCGACCGCCTCGTGCCGCGCGCGTCGGTGGAAGCGATCGCGCGTATCCGCCCCGACTGGGATCACGTGATGCTCGACGATTGCGGCCACGTCCCGATGCTCGAGCATCCCCGCGTCGTGGCGAACGCGATCGACGCATGGCTCGCCGGCCCGGCCTCGTGGATCTTGTTGGGGACGCGAAGCCTCGCCGGACAAGCGCGCGCCGTTTAACGGATCGTTGGGAACGGCGAGGCCCCCGGCATAGCCGGGGGCCTAGTGGTGTCGCCTTGGAGCCGGGCCGAGCGGTGTTACGCGGTTGCGGCAGCCTTGGGAGCGGCCTTCACTGCCTTCTTGCCGTTCGGGATGATCTTGGCGCTGATCGGCTCGAGGGCCTTCGCCAGGTCCTTGGCGTAGGTCTTCTGCTGCTTGAGCGCCTTCTCGGCGAACGAGAAGTAGTCGTCGACGAGCTCGCGCGGAGCCGGAACGTTCTCGGTGCCGGGGATCTGGGGCAGCTCGGGGATAACCGAGCCGACGAGCGAGCTGACGCTTGAAACTGCGCTGACGACGGCACCCTGTGCGTCGCCGATCAGCGAGAGGACGCGGTCGCCTGTCTTGGTGGCGAGGTCCGTGTACTTGGCCATTTTCCCTCCCTGGGTCTGACTGACGGGGGAGACCATAGCAAGCGAGTGCTTGGTATGTCAAGCAGGCCGAGAAAGGGCTTCGGACCAGGCCTTACGCAGAGCCCAGGAAGCTCTTATAGACGCGGATCAACGCTTTCTTCTGCTCGGTGGTGAGGCCGGCGTCCATGCGGATGGCTTGCTCGACGGTCGGGGTATCGCGGTGATCGCCGCCGTCCTCGTTCAGCAGGCCGGCCCGCGCGTACAGCGTTTCCGCGGAGATGTGCAGCGCATCGGCGATGCCCTTCAGCACGTCGGCCGACGGCTTATGGATGCCGCGTTCGATCTGGCTGAGGTACGGGTTCGAGACCTGCGCGAGCGCGGAGAGCTGGCGCAAGGACAGGTCGGCCAAGCGACGCTGCGAGCGGATGAACTCGCCGACTGCTTTCCAGGAACGCTCTTGGGTCTTCACGCGGCGGATTATAGCAGGTGCTTGGTGAGCCAAGCACGCCCTGGAGGGGCTCTAAAGCACCCAGAACAGGCAGAACCCGCCTGTATCATGGCGCGCGATGGGCAGGGCGATCCGGATCGGACAGCTCGGCTGCGGCATCGTCGGATCGGCGGTGCTGCGCATGCTCGCTCGCAATGCGACCGATATCGAGCAGCGTCTCGGAGCCAGCATCGAGGTCGTCGCGGTCGCGGTCCGGCACCTGGCGAAGGAGCGCGACGTCCCTCCTGGGACCGAGGCGCTGTACACGACCGACCCGCACGAGATCGTCGGCCACCCCGACGTCGACATCGTCGTCGAGGCGATCGGGGGGATCGAGCCGGCCAGGCACCTGCTGCTCGAAGCGATCAACAACGGCAAGCATGTCGTCACGGCGAACAAGGAGCTACTGGCGGCCCTCGGGCAGGAGCTGTACGAGGCGGCGGAGCGTAAAGGGGTCGATCTGTACTTCGAGGCCGCCGTCGCCGGCGGCATCCCGCTGATCCATCCGCTCCGCGAGTCGCTCGCCGGCGAGCGGGTCACGAAGGTGATGGGCATCGTCAACGGGACGACGAACTTCATCCTCACGCGCATGGCCGAGGAGGGCCTGGAGTTCGGCGAAGCCCTGGCCGAAGCGGAGCGGCTCGGCTACACGGAGCTCGACCCGACGGCCGACATCGAGGGGTTCGACCCCGCCGCGAAGGCGGCGATCCTGGCGAGCATCGCCTTCAATGCTCGGGTGGTCTCGGGCGACGTCTATCGCGAAGGCATCGCCGACATCACGGCGCAAGACATCGCGTTCGCGAAACGGCTGGGGTACACGGTAAAGCTGCTCGCGATCGCCGAACAGCAAGACGGCGAGATCGCCGTGCGCGTGCACCCGGCGATGATCCCGAACGAGCATCCCTTGGCCAGTGTGCGCGAGAACCTCAACGCGGTGTTCGTCGAAGGAGAGAGCGTCGGCGAGCTGATGTTCTACGGCCGCGGCGCCGGTGGCGGCCCGACGGGCACGAGCGTCGTCGGCGACATCATCGACATCGCGCGCAACATGCTGAGCGGGGGCCGCGGCCCCGGCATGTCGACATACTCGGAGAGCCCGATCCGCAATATCGAAGCGATGTATTCGCAGTACTACATCTTGCTGAACGTCGCCGATCAGCCCGGCGTGCTCGCGAGCGTTGCGAGCGCATTCGGGAGCAACAACGTCTCGATCCGCAGCGTGTGGCAAGAGGGGACCGGCGATCAAGCGCAGCTCGTGATGATCACGCACCGCGCGCTGGAGCGGGACCTGCAAGCGACGCTCGGTGTGCTCCGCGACCTCCCGGAGGTCACGAAGATCACGAGCGTGATGCGCGTCGAAGGCGGCGAGACGTGAGCTCCGACGGCCCGCACCTCTGGCGCGGGATCATCACTGAGTACCGCGACCGCTTGCCCGTGTCGGAGACGACGCCGGTCGTCACGCTCTGTGAGGGCGGCACGCCGCTGATCCACTCCCAGCGCTTGTCCGAGCGCATGGGTGCAGACGTGTATCTCAAGTACGAAGGGGCGAACCCGACGGGATCCTTCAAGGACCGCGGGATGACGGTCGCGATCTCGAAAGCGGTGGAGGAAGGCGCGAAGGCCGTGATCTGCGCGTCGACGGGGAACACGAGCGCGAGCGCGGCCGCGTACGCGGCGAAAGCCGGGATCGAGTGCGCCGTGCTCGTCCCCAAGGGGAAGATCGCGTTGGGCAAGCTCGCGCAGGCGCTCGTGCACGGCGCGAAGCTGATCCAGGTCGACGCGAACTTCGATGAAGCGCTCGTCGTCGCGCGCGACCTCGTCGAGAACTACCCGGTCACGCTCGTGAACTCGGTGAACCCGTACCGGATCGAAGGGCAGAAGACCGGCGCGTTCGAGATCTGCGGGGCGTTGGGACGCGCGCCCGACTACCACGTGATGCCGGTAGGGAACGCCGGGAACATCACGGCGTACTGGAAGGGCTACCGCGAAGAGCGCGACGCGAACAACATCACGTTCCTGCCCCGCATGTTCGGCTTCCAAGCGGCCGGTGCGGCGCCGATCGTCGTCGGCCATCCGATCGAGAAGCCGTCGACGATCGCGACCGCGATCCGCATCGGGAATCCGGCCTCGTGGAAACAGGCGGAGGAAGCC
>VAYV01000132.1:3509-9781 GCA_005883175.1 Actinomycetota bacterium | reverse complement strand
GGGCTTCGGGCCCTCCGGCGTGTCTTCCACTTCGAACCCGAGCGACAGGATCTTGTGCCGCACCCGGTCGGCCGTCGAGTAGTCCTTCTTCGCGCGCGCCTTCTCGCGCTGCTCGATCAGCTCGAGCACCATCGAGGGCACCTCGACGGTGCGTCCGACGTCCCGCCCGAGGTCCAGCCCGAGGAAGCGATCCCACCGGAGCAACAGGGCCGCTCGATCGGCGCGCGACACCTTGTCGTTCGAGCTGACTTCGGACACCAGCGCCATGATCGCCGGCGTGTCTAGGTCGTCGTTCATCGCTTCCAGGAACCGTTTCTCGTACTCGTCCACGTCCGAGCCGCCCTGCGGCTCGCCCGCCCAGTTCGCGATGAGGCGGCGCCAGCGCTCGAGCGTCCGTCCGGCGGCCGTCAGCGCGTCGAGCGTGAAGTTCATCTGTGCGCGGTACCGCGACTGCAGGAACAACAGGCGCGCGGCGAGCGGTTCCGTGTGCCCGCGTTCCTTCAGGTCGCGCAGCTCGTAGTAGTTCTGTGCGCTCTTGGCCATCTTGCGGCCTTCCGACAGCAGGTGCGCGCCGTGCACCCAGTGCGCGACGACCTGGTGGCCCACCGCGCCTTCCGACTGCGCGATCTCGTCCTCGTGGTGCGGGAAGACGTTGTCCTCGCCGCCGGTGTGTAGGTCGAACCTGTCGCCGAACGCCGCCATCGACATCGCCGAACACTCGATGTGCCATCCCGGGTAGCCCTTGCCCCACGGCGAGTCGAACGTGATCAGCCGGTGCGGGCCCGCGTTCATCCAGAGAACGAAGTCGGCGTGGTGTCGCTTGTTCGAGTCGCCGATCTCCTTGCGGTGGTCGGCCTGCAGCTGTTCGAGCGTATTGCCCGACAAACGCCCGTACGCGGGGAACGACGTGACGTCGTAGTAGACGGTGCCACCGACCTCGTAGGCGTGCTCCCGTTCGAGCAGCTTGGCGTTCAACTCGATCATCTGCTCGATGTACTCGCTGGCCTTCGGGTAGTCGGCCGCGCGCTGGATGTTGAACGCCGCGGTGTCTTCCATGAACGCTTGCGTGTAGAAGTCGGCGATCTCCTGTGCGGAACGCTGCTCGTCCTCTACCGCGAGCTCCATGCGGTCACGCCCGGAGTCGGTCAGCTCATCGGTCATGTGTCCGACGTCGGTGATGTTCTGGATCTGTCGGACCTCGATGCCCTGGTACTCGAACGCGCGCCGGATCAGGTCGGCCATGAGGAACGTGCGGAGGTTCCCGATGTGCGCGTACCGGTACACCGTGGGGCCGCACGAGTACATCGTGAGCGCGCGCCCGTCGGCCGGCTCGATCGGAACGACCGCGCGCGCGAGCGTGTCGTAGACGGCCACCATGCCTCGCATGATAGTGCGGAGAACCATCGTCCTCGCTCTCATGAAACGATAGGCGTGGCAAGGAGACAGGAATTCGGATCAGGACGGAGAAGACCCTCCCCAAGCCCTGAACGGCAGCTGCAGGGATCGGAGGGGAGGTCGGGGTGGCCATGGATACGAAGGAGATCGCGAAGGTCTCCGAGGCGGGGCCGAAGCAGCCGCGAACCCGACACTGGCCTCGAGTTCTCCTCGTTGTTCTACTTACTAGTACGGTCCTGGTCGGTCTGGGGATCTGGAATGCAACGATTCCGGACTCGACGAGTGGCCGGATCACGAAGCGCTTCCACACGATGCCGGTTGCCATCCAAATGGCTGTGAGCATTTCTCGACCACAAGATGGTCTCCTCTTCGGCGAATGGATCCGAGCCCGGTTCGCGAAATGGTGTCCGCACTATGCGCCCGCCTCCAAGATGATCTTCGAGGCCCTCGATGAACCGTATGGATGGGCTGTGTACAGCAATCTCCCGGAGGGGACAAAGATCAAGGGCTCATGTCCGCAGGATGTCGTGCTCCAATACCTCGCAATCGTTCGACATGACAACGGTGAGATCGCGGGCATCCACCCGGACGGAGAGGGGTCATTCGTGATCGCAGGAGACGGACGACCATTGCTTCCGGTCGTTCCGAATGGAGTGGCTCTCCTGGACCAGTTTGAGCGTGGAGACGCCCCGTAGTGGTACCGTTCGCCGGCCTTGCGGTCGATGCCGTCGCCGTCGCCATGGATTCGGTTGTGTTCGCCACTTACGTGCTGTGGGGTTTGTTCGTCGTCGTACAATTGTTGAGGATACGAGGGACTTATCCTGGCGTCATGAGACCCCTCTGGTTTCTGGGCGCGCTTCTCTTTCCCTTCATCGCGACTCTCTTCTTGATTTGGCTCCGACTACAGGAACGAAGGCAAGAGAGTTCTTAGCCCGGCGCAGAGTTCCGCGGGTTCTTCAGCCGCGGTGCTTGGACCACGCGCGCGGCGGCGATCTCGCTCCGGCCGATCGTCACCTTCTCGCCCTTGTGGGTGCGCACTGTGACCGACGAGAGGTCGACGTGCTCGGCCACACCGACGACGTCCGAGTAACCGCCCTCAGGGAGCCTGCGTCTGATCGTGACGCGGTGGCCCTGATGCTCGGGCTTGATCTCGTCGACCGACCTGTATTTCACGCTCACTCCACTCCTGAGATGAACTCGGCGACCGTCTTCGCAAGCACGTCCAGCGCGTCGGCGAAGTAATGGTCCGTCCCTTCGATGATCTTCACCGTCGCACGGGGTGAAACCTCGTTCGCCCATCGCTCGAGGTCTTTCGGCTTGCAGAACTGGTCGTGGTCGCCGCAGACGGCGAGGACGCGCGCGCGCCAGACGGCCAATCGCTCGGGCGGCGGAAGCTCCGGAAGGTCCATCCGGGGGCCGGTCGAAACCGGCGGCGCGACGGCGACGTAGCTCTTGACGCGCGCGTCAGCCGCCGCGGCCGACAGAGCGACGAGCGAGCCGAAGGACCAGCCGGCCACGGCCATCGGCTTCCCCGGAAGCAAGCCAGCGACGTGTTCGATCGCACCGGCGACGTCCTTCACTTCGTGGACCCCGCCGCCGTAGATTCCTTCACTGAGGCGCACACCGCGGAAGTTGAACCGGAGGCTCGCCCAGCTTTCCGCCTCGAGTGCGCGCTGCATAGCCGGGATCGGTGCGTTCGACATCGA
The DNA here is from genome assembly GCA_005883175.1 of Actinomycetota bacterium. Classification (GTDB taxonomy): domain Bacteria; phylum Actinomycetota; class AC-67; order AC-67; family AC-67; genus AC-67. The sequence continues at coordinate 6,680 of VAYV01000132.1, read as the reverse complement.
GCCGCCGTACAGCGGGTGCGCGTGGCACAGAACCGCGCCGCCCACCGGCTGCTCGGGCATGACGAGCCGCCCTTCGAGCCGGTGGCCGTCCCCACTTTTGAACGAGACCTTTTCCATCGTCATCGCGCGCGAGCATACTGTGCCGGGCGGCGCGGCCCGATGAGTTGACAGTCCCGTTTCTGCGCTACTATCGGGCCGTCCGATCCTCTGAGGGGGTTGTCAGCGTGACCTACACGATCGCCGAGACGTGCATCGACGTGAAGGACAAAGCCTGCGTCGAGGAATGCCCGGTGGACTGCATATACGAAGGGCCGCGGATGCTCTATATCCACCCCGACGAGTGCGTCGACTGCGGCGCGTGCGAGCCCGTGTGTCCGGTAGAGGCGATCTTCTACGAAGACGACGTCCCGGATAACTGGAAGGAGTTCACACCCATCAACGCGGAGTGGTTCACCATGGAAGGCGGGATCGGGTCACCCGGAGGGGCAGCGAAGGTCGGCCCCGTGAACTTCGACCACCCCAAGGTCGCCAACTGGCCGACAACGACCTGATCAACCGACGCTGGGTCCAGAAGCCGGAGCGTCGCTCCGGCTTCGTGCTTTCACAGACTCTTCAAGAACTCTTGGATCGCTGCGTTCACCGCTTCCGGGTTCTCCATCGGCGAGACGTGGCCGCCCTTCGGGATCGAAACGAACTTCGCGCCGGGGACCTTCGCCGCCGATGCGCGCGCGCCTTCGATCGGCATCAGCGCGTCTTCTTCACCGTGCAACCACAGCACGGGGACGGTGATGTTCGGGAGGTCGGCCGTCGAATCCGCCCGGTCGCGCATCGCGAGCGCGTCGGCCGCCGCGACTTCCGGCGCCGTGCCGAGCATCATCTCCTTGAGCTTGTCCTGCACCTCGACCGACGGCGATGAGCCCACAACCTTGGAAGCGAGTGTTTCATAGATCGGTTGCATGCCCTGCGAGGCCGCGGTCTCGGCCGTCTTCTCGCGTCCGGCCTTGGCTTCGTCGGCGTCGGCTTCGGCTTTCGTGTCGATGAAGATCAACGACCGCGCGCGCTCGGGGTGGCGGCGCCAGAACGAGAACAGGACGTAGCCGCCCATCGAGAGGCCGACGATGTCGGCCTTGTCGGCGCCGATCGCGTCGAGCGTCTTCGCCACGTCGTCGGCGAAGAGGTCCATCGAGAAATCGCCCCCGCTCATGACGTCCGAGAGTCCATGGCCGCGGAGGTCGACCGCAACCGCAGTCCTGATCTTGGCCAGGCCCGCAAGCTGCGCGACCCACATCGTGCGGTCGAACGGGAACCCGTGGATGAACAAGAGGACGGGCCCCGATCCCCGTTCCTCGTACGCAAGCTCCATCGGCTCGGGCATCCGACTCCTCCTTGGGTATCGAACGGTCGTAGGCTACTCGAACGCGCACGGCTTCCCGTAGCCGGCGAGGAGGGAAACGATGGAGACGAGGAAGATCGGTTCGCTGGACGTGACGTTGTGCGGCCTGGGAACGAATAACTTCGGCATGCGCATCGATCAAGACCAGACCACCGCGGTGGTCGACGCTGCGCTCGACGCAGGCGTCAATTTCTTCGACACAGCCGACCTCTACGGCGGCACGAAGTCCGAGCAGTTCCTCGGCAAGGCGCTTGGCGCGCGCCGGGACGACGTCGTGGTCGCGACCAAGTTCGGCGGGCCGCTCGACGACAACCCGGAGCATCGCGGCGGGAGCGCGCGTTGGGTGCGTCAAGCGTGCGAGGACAGCTTGCGGCGCCTCGGCACCGATCGCATCGACCTGTATCAGCTCCATTTCCCCGACATGACCGTGCCGATCGAGGAGACGCTGACGGCGCTCGACGAGCTGGTGAAGGCCGGCAAGGTCCGTGAGATCGGAAACTCCAACTTCACCGGTGAGATGATCGAAGAAGCGGACGACGTGTCCGAGAAGCTGGGTCTGGCGCGCTTCGTGAGCGCGCAGAACATGTACAACTTGCTGAACCGGCAGCCGGAGACGGACGTCATCCCCGCCTGCGGGCGGCGTGGTCTCGCCTTCCTGCCGTACTTCCCCCTCGCGAGCGGCCTGCTTACCGGGAAGTACCGGCGCAACGAACCGCTGCCGGAGGGCGCGCGCCTGACGAACTACCCCTCGGATCGCCGGGACGCCTTCATGAACGAACGCGCGATGGACATCGTCGAACAGCTGGAGGAGTTCGCCGGCGCCCGCGACCACACGTTGCTCGACCTGGCGATGTCGTGGCTCGCATCGCACGACGTTGTGGCGTCGGTGATCGCGGGGGCGACCAAGCCCGAACAGGTGCGAGCGAACGCGAACGCGGTGACGTGGAAGTTGACCAAAGCAGAGTTGAAGGAGATCGACGAGATCGCGAAGCCGGGCTAGGCCTTCGGCTTCGGCATGTACTTCTCGGGGATCGCGCGCGGCGCGAGGAACTCCTCCTTGTCGAGCTCCCCCGGCCAGCGGCGACGCGACTTCGCCGCGAGCTTGCGCATCAGCTCGACCGCCGCTTCGTCTTCCGAGCCCGGACGCACGGTGATCCATCCGGCGTCTTGCAGCTCACGCATCCACTCGGCACCGCGTTCCGTGCGCACGATCGTGAGCGTCCAACCGTCGCCCTGACCGAGGCCGCCGGTGGAGATATCGGCGTGCTCGGCGGCGAAGTCGGGGCAGAGCTTGCAGCCCTCCCGTGTGTACTGGTGCAGCTCCTTCAACGGGATGTCGACCTCTTCACCGGTCGATCTCTTCCACATCTGGAACCGGCCTTTGATGTTGACCTTCTCGACGTCGTCGTACGGGATCCCATAGTCCTGCGTGATCGCCTTGGTCAGGCCGTCGTACGTGAACGATTTCGAGCAGAGCAGCCCGATCACCAGCTGGATGCGCCGGCGGTACTTATTCACGTTGCGCGCGCTCAGCGTTCCGTTGATCGACGACTGGCAGCTCATCCCGACGAGGGCGAGGTTCTTCAGGCCGCGCTTCTCAGCCTCTTTCATCGCGAGCGGGTTCGCAGCGTACGTGTAACGGGAGCCCGCCGAGGCGAGCACTTCCTCGCGGTTGGTCACGACGCACGGCTCCGCGTCCCAGACGCGCTCCTCGGAGAGCTTCGAGGTGAGCCCACCGTCGATCTTGCCGTTCTCGAGGCCCCAGATCAGCAGCGCCG
>VAYV01000132.1:0-3492 GCA_005883175.1 Actinomycetota bacterium | reverse complement strand
GTGCGCGCTCGCCCGAAAAGGGCTTCGTCGGACTCGATCTCCCACGCCCGGAAGCGCGGGCACGCCTTCGTGCAGATGTCGCACCCGCGCTGTCCGTGGATGCAGTCGTCGAACGGCGTCGTGTTCTCGGTGTTGAACGGGTGGTACGCGTCGTGCTCGTAGTCGAGCACGTCGCGCGGGCACGCCATGATGCACGCGGCACACCCGGTGCAGAGATTGGTGGTTACGACCTCGTGGTACAGCTCGTGCCACTGGCCGTACGCCCGTTCCTCGTCCGCCATGTGCCGCAGTCTAGTCGTGAATTCGCGCGCGCTCGACGTGAGCCACCGGTAGCCTGCATGACGTGGGCCGGTCGGGACTTTCAGCGAAAGCATGGCTCGCCCTGCTGGCCGTCTACATCATCTGGGGCTCGACGTACCTCGCGATCCGAGTCGCCGTGCGCACGGTCCCTCCGCTTCTCGCCGCCGGCGGCCGCTGGCTGATCGCGGGGACGTTGATGATGGTGTTCGGGCTTCGATCCCGCGGGGGGAACGGCGAGCGGCCCGAGTGGCCGAGCGCGCGCCAGTGGGTATCGGCGGCGATCATCGGAACCGCGCTCTGCCTCGGTGGAAACGGGCTGGTCTCGGTCGCGGAGAAGCGCATCTCTTCGGGCATGGCGGCGCTCCTCGTCGCCACCGTCCCGCTGTTCGTGGCGCTGTTCGACTTCGTGCGTAATCGCGCGCGCATGCCGATGGCGGTGCTCGGCGGGCTCGCGCTCGGTTTCGGCGGAACCGCGGTCTTGGTGCGACCGCAACACGGAGCCGGGGCCGTCGACACGGTGGGTGCGCTGACCGTCATCGCCGCGGCGGCAGCGTGGGCGGCCGGCTCGCTCTACGCGCGCAATGCGTCCTTGCCCGAGCGGCCGGCGGTTGCGACGGGGATGGAGATGCTGTGTGGGGGCGTCGCGTCGCTTCTGGTCAGCGCGATCGGGGGAGACTTCGGCTCGTTCCACCCGGGAGCGGTCTCGTGGAAGTCCCTCCTCGCGATCGGGTACCTGGTCGTCTTCGGTTCGCTCGTGGCGTTCAGCGCGTACGTGTGGCTGCTCCGCAACGTTCGCATCTCGATCGTGACGACCTATGCATACGTCAACCCGCTCGTTGCGGTGTTGCTCGGCTGGCTGATCCTGAACGAGCGTGTCACGTCGACGGTGTTCATCGGTGGCTCGATCATCATCGCTGCGGTCGCGATCATCGTCGCGTCGAGCGGCGAACGGCCGCGACCGATCGACGGGAACCGTGCGGATCTCGCGCTGGAAGAGCTACCGACCTAGTTACAGGCAGCTCGGAGGAGCTTCCTTCGGCCCCCGCTGCGAGCGCTCGAAGTCTTCCTCATCGAGGATCAAGAACTCGACGGGGCGGCCGCGCACAAGGTGCTCGTCGATGATCCGTTCGACGTCGTCAACCGTGACGCCGCCGTACCACACGTTGTCCGGATAGACGACGACGGTCGGCCCTGCCAGGCAGGGTTCGAGACAACCGGTTGCAACGACCTTGAAGTTGAAGAGGTTCTTCTCCCCTTGAAGGTCGCGGAACGTCTGCAGGACCTCGATCGATCCGTTCTGAACGCACGAGCCGCGCGGGTGGCCGGAAGGGCGTTCGTTCGTGCACACGAACACGTCCTTCTCGGGCTTCATCGGAATCAATCCTATCGACCGCGCTACTATCGCGCGCATGGACCTCGGCCTCAAAGGACGCGTCGCCGCCGTATCTGCAGCGAGCAAAGGGCTCGGTCGTGCGTGCGCCGAGGAGCTCGCGCGCGAAGGCGCCGATCTTGCGATATGCGCGCGCGGCGAAGACGCGTTGCGCGCGACGCAGAAGGAGCTCGAAGAGCTGGGCGGGCGCGTCCTTGCGACGCCGTTGGACATGGTCGAGCCGGGAACGTGCGAGCGTTTCATCGACGAGACGGTGTCGGCGTATGGGCGGCTCGACATCGTCGTGAGCAACGTTGGAGGACCGAAAGCCGGACCGTTCGAGACGCATTCCGACGACGACTTCCGCGAGACGATGGAGCGCAACCTCATGACCGCGGTGCGCCTTGCGCGCGCGGCGGTGCCGCACATGAAGCAGCAGGGCTGGGGCCGCCTGATCTTCATCACCAGCATCTCGAGCAAGCAGCCGATCGAAGGCCTCATCACGGGGAACACCGCGCGCGCCGGCGTCGCCGGTTTCTCCAAGTCCCTCTCGCTCGAGCTGGTCACGCACGGCATCACGTCGAACGTCGTCGCACCCGGGTCGATCCTGACCGACCGTACGTACGATCTGGCGAGCCAGTTCTCGAAGAACGCAGGCATCACCGTCGAGGAGGCGATCAAGCGGCTCGAGCAGGACATCCCCATGAAGCGGATCGGCAAGCCGGCCGAGCTCGGGGCGCTCGTGGCGTTCCTCGCGAGCGAGCGCGCGTCGTTCATCACCGGGACCACGATCGCGGTCGACGGTGGCACCGTGCGGGGTCTGCTGTGACCGACGCCCTTTCTCCCGCCGTCCCTCTGCGAGAGACGCAGCTGCTCGCGATCAAGGAAGCGCTGGAGGCGCATCCGCGCAACATGGTGGAGGTGCCGGGGCGCCGTCAGGCCGGCGTGCTCATCATGCTTTTCGAACGTGACGGCGAGCCTTGGGTCGTGCTGACGGAGCGAACCCACACGGTCTCGCTGCACAAGGGCGAGATCTCGTTCCCCGGCGGCGCGCGCGACCCGGGCGACGAAGACCTATGGGCGACGGCGGTGCGAGAGAGCGTCGAAGAGCTCGGCGTCGACCCGAATTCGCTGCAGCAACTCGGCGCGCTGGACGACTACCCCACGTTCTCGAGCGGGTACATCGTCTCGCCGTTCATCGCCGCCGTGACGCCGCCGGAGGAATGGAAGGCCAGCCCGGCGGAGATCGCGCACGTGATCGAGCTGCCCTTGAAGCTGCTACTGGACGTGGGCCGGATGGAGGTGTGGGAGCGCGAAGGGATCCGTTTCCCGATGCACATCTTCGACGCCGACGGTTACCGCGTCTGGGGCGTGACCGCGTTCATCTTGAGAAGGTTCTTGGACATCGTGGGGCCGGCGCTCGAGCAAAGGAGCTCGGGATGAAAACGATCGTTCAACGGGTGAGATCGGTGGCGCTCATCTTGACCCTCGCGCTCGTCCTTGCCGCGTGTGCCGCCGCCGGCAATACGGTGCGCAGCGTTCCCAATGCTCACGGTCACGTCGCCGGGTTCTGGCTCGGCCTGTGGCAAGGCGCCATCGCACCGATCACGTTCCTCATCTCGTTGTTCAGCAATCACGTGAACGTCTACGAGGTGCATAACAACGGGAACTGGTACAACTTCGGCTTCGTCTTGGGAGCCGGGATCTTCTTCGGCGGCGGCGCGTTCGGGAAGCGCCGCAAGAAGCGTCGCTAGACCCTTGATCGAGATGGGACGGCGCTCCGCATGCTTGGCTTTTCGGCTGGTGCGAGCCTAGCGAAGGGT
>VAYV01000131.1 GCA_005883175.1 Actinomycetota bacterium | reverse complement strand
GTTGCCGATGGAGATGATGAGAGATGAGCTGCGGGCCGGCGGCTCGTGCAAGCAGTCAGCAGGAGAAGAGCGACGGCGAACTTTCTCATGAGGCATCTTGGGGTCGCCCGTGATCGGGCGGGGATGGCCGAACGGGCAGAGTCTTAGGGCGTCTGCAGCGCGCTCGTCAGGTTTTCGATCTTGTCGATCTGGTCGATCCGCTGCAACTTCGTCAGCGCGCGCCTCGCCGCACGCGTCTCGAGCCGCATGCGCGCGTTCTTCAGGAACTTCGACGCCAGCTCTTCGTCGCTGAGCGGCCGATCGGGATGCCCTCGGTTCACGAGCTCCTCGATCTCGATGCTCCTTCCGCCGCGCGTGTACACCCGCAACTTGCCGCCGTACGTCTTGGGGAACGGCAGCGTCGTGTCCGGCTCGTGATGCACGCGCTCGGCCAAGGTCAGCACGCGTCGGTCGGCGCGCGCATCGTCACCGAAGTACTCCAGCGCGTCGCGCCCGCCGACGATCGCCGACGCTACCGCGAACGGCAGCGAGAACTGCGCTTGGTACGTCGTCGCCGGGTGCAGCCGCGGCGCGCGCGGCTCCGCCACGATCCCGATCGCCGGCGGCGCGATCGAGCACACGATCTCATCGATGTCGGCCCATTTCACGCCGGCTTCGATGCCGGCATCCATGAACGCGTGCACGAAGTGGCACGCCGGATACGGCTTGATCGCGATGCGCGTCGTTTCCCATTCGGTTCCGAGGCCGCGCACCAGGCGCGCGCGATCCGGTTCCTCGCCTGCCAAGAAAGCGTCGAACAAACCGTGCGGTCCTTCGAAGATCGTCGAGGGACCGGTGAACCCCCGCCGCGCGAGGTCGGCCGCAACGATCCCTCCGTGCGCGGCCCAACCGGCGTGCAAGCGCTTCGTCTCCGAGCCGTCGGACAGGTACGCGAACAAGCCCGACGATTGCGAGCCGGCGATCCCGAACGCTTGCGCGATCTCGTCGGACGTCAGCCCCCACAAGCGCCCCGCCACCGCGGCCGCGCCGAACGTGCCGCACAAGCCCGTCGTGTGCTGGCCGCGTACGTGGAACCGTCCCGGTGCCGCCGCGCCGATGCGCGTCGCCACCTCGTAGCCGGCAACCGCCGCCGTCACGATGTCGCGGCCGCTCGCACCGATCTCTTCGCCGACCGCAATCGCGGCCGGGACCACGAAGGCCGAGGGGTGCACGACCGACTCCACGTGCGTGTCGTCGTAGTCCAGCGCGTGCGTCAGCGTGCCGTTCGCCAGCGCGGCCCACGGCGCCGGCGCGCCGAAGTCGTACCCGATCACGCTCGACTCGCGCGCGCCCGCCCACGAGCGTGTCATCTCGATCACCGGCCCGCCGGCGCCGAGCGCCGAGGCGGCCAGCGCCACGCCGACCGCGTCCAGCATGTGCCGCCGTGCGGCTGCAACCACATCGGGAGGGAGATCGTCGAACCGCAAGCCTGCAACGAACTCGGCCATCTGCTGGGACGCGGTTCCCATGGATGAATGCTACCCCGCCGCACGGATATGCTCGCCGCGCCTCGGAGAAAGGAACCGCGTGCGTATCGGCATCGCCATCGGAGGGCCGCTCGATCGGATCGGCGCCGTCGCGCGCCGGTGCGAGGAAGCCGGCTTCGACTCGCTGTGGATCGCCGAGGCCGGCCGCACCGCGTTCGTCCAAGCCGCCGTTGCCGCGCAGGCGACGAAGACCATCCGGATCGGGACGTCGATCGCGCTGGCGTTCCCGCGCTCGCCGGTGATCACGGCGATGGCCGCGCGCGACCTGTCGGAGCTGAGCAACGGCCGCTTCACCCTGGGCCTCGGCACGCAGGTGAAGCGCGTCAACGAATACCGTTTCTCGACGACGTTCGAGCACCCCGCGCCCAAGATGGCGGAGATCGTCGACGTATGCCGCGAGATGTGGGACGCGTTCGCCGGCAAGCCGATCGATCACCGCGGGCGGTTCTACACCGTAACGATGGGTCCGCTCTTCGATGCCGGCCCGCCGCCCGGCCCGATCCCGATCTACCTGGCCGCGGTGAACGAACGGATGCTGCGGCTCATCGGTACGAAGGCCGATGGCTTCCTCGGCCACCCGTTCACGAGCCCGAGCTACGTCAAGAACGTCGCGCGCGCCCACATCTCGGAAGGGATCAAGGCAGCAGGGCGCAGCGACGCCAACGTCGAGATCGCGCAGTCGGTGATCTGCTCGGTCGCCGACGACGATGAAGCCGCGCGCGCCGGCGCCAAGCCGCAGATCGCCTTCTACGGAACGACGCGGACGTACAAGCCGGTCCTCGACCACCACGGGTTCGGCGATGCGATCGAGCAGCTGCGCGCGGCGCATGCGAAGAACGACATGGAGGGCATGGTTTCGGCTGTTACCGACGAGATGGCCGAGACGTACGCGGTGACCGGAACGGCGGAGGAAGCGCGCGCGAAGCTGCAGCGCTACGAGGGGATCGTCGACACCGTCATCCTGAACCCGCCGTGGATCTGGTCGGGCACCAGCCGCTCGGACGCGTACGACCGCCTGATCGAGACGTTCGCTCCGAATCGCTGAGGGAAGCCCAACGCCCGTCCAGGCGTTACGATGCACGCGATGGTTCCCGATATGGACCCGGAAGAGCGGGAGTCGATCCTCGAGGAGCTCGAGGATTTGGGCTCGCTGCGGCAGATGTTCGAAGAGCGCGGGTTCAAGGGCGTGATGATCACCTGCGCCGAGTGCGGCGAAGACCACTACTACGGCTGGGACATGCTGAAGGAGTCGCTCGAGTACATGCTCGAGACCGGTGAGCCTCGCATGCACGAGCCGGCCTTCGAGCCGCACCCCGACGAATACATCTCTTGGGACTACGGGCGCGGGTACCTCGACGCCCTCGGTGAAGCGGAAGCCGAGGAGATGGAGGCGCCGCCGTCCGACGTATCGCCGACCGCGGTTTGGCTCGGCGACCGGACGCGGTGTGCGTACTGCCGCGGCCGCTTGCCCGCGCGCGGTTTGCAGGAGTGGATGTACTGCCCGTTCTGCGGCGCCAACCTCGCGCCGCTGCGCCTCGCCGACGCGCTCGTCGCGCGCGGCTGGAAAGAGGACGACATCGCGCGGTTGATGGACGAGTGCGGATTCGAACCGCCGCTCGCCGTCGGTGAAGACCCCGCGACGCCGGATCCTGCATCGCCTACGACCGAGTGACGCACTACTTCGCGTACGGCTCCAACATGGATCCAAAGCAGATGGCGTCGCGCTGTCCGGGTGCCATGGCGGTTGGGCGCGCGCGCCTCGCCGACTACGAGCTGGTGTTCGTGTGGGACTCCCCGGGCTGGGGCGGGGGAGTGGCGACGGTCGTTCCGTCGAGCGGCCGCGAGGTGTGGGGCGTTCTGTGGGACCTGACCGATGAGCACGTCGAAGGCTTGGATCGGTACGAAGGTGTCGCCATCGGTGCCTACGTACGCGAGCATCTCGACGTCGAAGCCGAAGCGGGTCTCGTCAACGCGCTGATCTACCTCGCCACGGACACGAGACGAAAGCAGCCGTCCGGCAGGTATGTCGACGCGCTCATCCGCGGTGCGCAGGCGTTTTCGCTGCCGGAAAGCTATGTGGAGATGCTGCGCGCGCTGCGAGCTTGACGCCCGGGCAGGAGACCGCGGAGCGGACGTAGAAGCCACCGGAGATGCGATCCCGTCTTGCGTCGGCCCTCGCCGTTCTCGCCGTCGTGCTTGCCGCTGCCGGCGCTTCGGCGGCGACCGGCCCCGTCGACCTCGCGCGCGCCGTGAACGTTGTCCCGCCAGGAGAGTCCGGCCTGATCACGATCCCGCAGTTCATCGAAGCCCAGGCGGACGGCAACTTCGGGCCGCACTTCGCCGATCAGGCGCCCCTCTATTCGTCGTTCCGTTACAAGTCCGATGCATTCGGCAAAGGAACTCCGTGGCACACGCTGACGGGCGCAACGATCTATCGCGACTCGTGGGGCGTCCCGCAGATTTATGCGAACTCTCCCGTCTCGCTCCTGCGCGGGATGGGTTACGCGATGGCGGCCGATCGACTGTTCCAGATGGAGATATTCCGTCGCGTCGGGCACGGCACGCTGGCGGCGTTGCTCGGCAAATCTTTCCTGCCGATGGATGAAGCGGTGCGTCAGGTCTCCGAGGGCTCCGCAGCGCGGATGGCAGAGTTCAACGCCGCCGATCCGTTGACGCGCGCGGAAGGCTTCGCATTCGCCGACGGCATCAACACGTACATCAACGAGGCGCAGCTCGACCCGAACAAGCTGCCGTCGGAGTTCGTGCTTCTCGGCGATCTTCCGATCACCCCGTGGACGGTGGACGACTCGCTCGCCTTCGGCGAGTACGCCGGACGGTTCTTCGGCGAGTTCGGTCACGGCGAGCTCGACATGGCCGATTCGCTGGCGACGATGACGCAGAAGGTCGGGCTGACCAACGCGCGCAAGATCATCAACGACGTGTACCCGCTGAACGATCCCTCCGCGGTGACGACCATCCCACGTTCGGTCGGTGTCTTCCCACGCCACGTCGGCCACCCCGGATCGGCCTCTCACGCAGTCGTCAACAACTCCGTCGCATCGATGGGTGGAACGGCAGCGATCGCACGAGCAGCCGCCCAACGCGACCTGATCCAAACGACGATCCGCGCGCTGCAGAACCAGCTCGGTCTGGTCGGGTTCGGCTCCAACGAGTACGTCGTCGATGCGAAGCACAGCGCCGACCACCATCCGCTCCTGGTATCCGAGCCGCAGACGAGCTTGGCAAACCCGTCCTTCTTCTGGGAGGTCGAGCTGCACGGCGGCGGTTACGACGTCCGCGGCGTCACGGTGCCCGCGCTTCCCTTCGTGCCGATCGGGCGCAACGCGCGCGCGGCGTGGGCGGTCACCTCGGCGCTCGACGCGAACTCGGACACGTTCGTAGAGCGCTTGAGCGCCGACGGCAAGTCCTACCTCCACAACGGAAAGTACCTTCCGCTGCGATCGCACACGGAGACGATCGATTGCCGCACGCCGCCGACGGCAGTGCTTGACCTCACGAGCGGCGACACATCATCGGTGTGCACGTCGCCGTCGGTCACGATCACCGTGTCGCGGACGGTCCACGGGGCACTCATCACGCGGCGGAACGTCGGCACGCGCGTCGCGTACTCGCGTCAGTCCGTCATCGACGGTCACATCGTTTGGAGCCTCCTTGCGTGGACACAGGCGACGCAGGCGCAGACCGTGTCTCAATTCCAAAAGGCAGCCTCAGGCGTGGCGTTCGGCTTCAACTTCATGTTCGTCGACACGGCGGGCGACGCCGCGTACTTCCACGTCGGCCGGTATCCGATCCGGCCGTCCGACGTCGACCCCCGCTTCCCGATCCCGGGCACCGGACCGTGGGATTGGCAAGGCATGGAGAAGTTCTCGAACCAACCGCATGCGATCGACCCGCCGGGCGGGTTCCTCGCGAACTGGAACAACAAGCCGGCAGTCGGCTGGTTCTCGAAGGGGATCGACTCCGGGACGATCCCGCCGGCGCCCAACCCGTCGCGACCGCAGATGACCGTGTGGGGGCCCTCGCATCAGGTGCAGCCGATCCAGTTCGACCTTGCCCGGCTGTCCCCGCACGTCCGCTTCGTCGACATGGCGTCGATCGAGAAGGACGTCTCGTCGATCGATAACCGCGCGCGCACGTGGAAGCCTGCCTTGCTCGCCGCGATCAACGCGAGCCATGACCCCGCCTTGAGCCAGGCGCGAGGGCTGCTCGCATCGTGGAACAATCATCGCGTCGACCTGAACAAGGACGGGACGTACGACGTCGCCGGCTTGGTGATATTCGATCGGTGGGTCGAGGTCGTTCTGCGGAAGACATTCACCGTCCTGGATCCGACGACGTTCCAGATCGCTGGGGGTGTGCGCGACGATGGCCACTACTTCTCGTCGGACAACGAAGACACACCCAGCTTCAAGAACGACAACGCGCTCTTCGGGACGTTCACGCACGCGCTGTACGGCGGGACGCGGTTCAACTATTTCGGGAGCACGTCGAAGAACGGCGCGCTGATCTCGGCGTTGAAGGAAGCGCTCAAGGAGCTGACGGCTCAGCTCGGTTCGTCGATGGCATCGTGGCGTCTCGTTACACCCTGAGCCGTTGGCCGTTTGGTTGGTCCGGCTGATCGGTCCGATCTATCGGAGGGCCTCGGAGTCACCCATCCTCTTGGCCTGACAGGACGATCATTCCTATGCCTCGCGAGCGCCCACAAGGGTTTCCCGACGGCGGCGGCGAAGACTCTCGGAAACCCGAGGTCAGGAGCACTATGCGTTTCCGATCGACACGTCACGTCATCCCCGCGCTTTGTGTCGCGTTGGTTCTTCCGCTCGCCCTTAGTGCCGCGCGCGCAAGCACCACGGTCGAGAACCGCACGGTGCCATCGTTCGACGGGACGCCGATCTCCTACACGTTCTTCTCCGTCGGGGACGGCCGGCGGCATCCGGTCGTGCTGATGACCCACGGGTGGGGCGGATCGCGGACGACGGATCCCAAGGACGGCACGGTCGCGATGCTGCTCAAAGCGCGTTACGACGTGCTCACGTGGGATTCGCGAGGGTTCGGCACCTCCGGTGGGGACGTCAACGTCGACTCGCAGGAGTTCGAAGCGCGCGATGTCTCGGCGCTTCTTTCGTTCGCAGCGAAGCGGCCCGATGTGTTGCTCGACCGGCCGGGCGATCCGCGCGCGGGGATGCTCGGCGCGTCGTACGCCGGTGGCATCCAGCTGCAGGCCGCCGCGGCGGACCGGCGCATCGATGCGATCGTGCCGGAGTGGGCGTGGAACGACCTGCCTCGCTCGATCAAGCCGGAGGGCGTTATCAAGCTCGGCTGGGATGTGCTGCTCTACGGAGACGGCGTGGCGTCGGCAACCACAGCGGGCTTGTCGTCCGGGCAGACCGGCTCGCTCAGCCCGACGCTGCACCAAGCATTCGCGGAGGGCGTCGTTCTGAACGATTGGACGCCCGACGTCCTCGCGTGGTTCAACGCGAAGAGTCCGAGGCGCTACATCGCCGGCGGCGTCACGCCCGACGGGCGACACATCAAAGGGATCAACGTTCCGACGCTCTTGGTCCAAGGCACCAAAGACACGCTGTTCAACCTGAACGAGGCGATCGCGAATTACCGTGAGCTTCGTCCCGTGCTCGGCGACTCGGTGAAGATGCTCTGGTTCTGCGGCGGTCATTCGTTCACCGGTACCGGGCCGCTCGTCTCGTCCTGCGAAGCCGGGAATTCGGATGCGGTGATCAACGCGCGCATCCTGGCGTGGTTCAAGCGGTATCTCGACCGCGACACCAGCGTGAACCCCGGACCACAGATCGAGTACCAGTTGCAGGGCGGCTCGTTCCGTTCGGTCGACGCGCTCCCGCACACCACCGTTCCTATCAAGGGCTCGGCGACGGTGGTGAACCTCGTCGCCCCGACGAGCGGCCAAGTGTTGGCGGCCGGACCGGGCAACGCCGACAGCACGCGGATCCGCATCGCCGTCCTTGCGGGCTCCACGCTCCTCGGCAGCGGCCGGTTGCGCGTCACGCTGACGCCGACTTCGCCCGAGACGTTCCTGTTCTTCAAGCTGATCGACACCGATCCGAGCGGCAATGCCGTCGTCGTCGACGACCAAGCAACCCCGCTCAAGCTCTTCACGACCGGTCTCGGGCAAGCGCACACCCTCTCGCTCGATCTTGCCGGCGTCGCCTGGTCGGTCGCGCCGGGGCATACGATCTCGCTTGAGATCTCGCCCAACTCAAACGATTTCTCGAGCTCGCGGATCCCCGGCGTTTCACTGGTTACCGTCACAGGCACGCTTCCCATCCTGCCCTGACGCGTACTCGGCGGCCTCCGCGGCGCGCGCGATAAACTCCCCTCATCCCAAGGGAGGACCGATGAAGTTCGACGACGCCCTCGAGATCAACAGCGCGCTCGCGATATACGCGCACCCCGACGACAACGAGTGGAACTCAGGCGGCACGATCGCGAGCTGGGTCCGCCAAGGCGTGGAGGTCAACCTCGTGCTCGTCACGAACGGGGCCTCCGGCTCCAGCGACCCCGATATGACGCGCGAGAAGCTCAAAGAGATCCGGATGGTCGAGCAGCGTCAAGCGGCCGACGTCCTCGGCGTGAAAGAAGTCGTGACGCTCGGCTTCGAGGACGGATACCTCTATCCGGACCTGGAGCTGCGCAAGGCCGTCGCGCGCGAGATCCGCCGCTTCCGCCCCGATGTCGTGCTCACCCACTCGACGGAACGGGTGATGGCCGACTTCTACGCGAACCATCCGGACCACATCGCCGTCGGCGAGGTCGTGCTGCGCTCGATCAATCCGGACGCGTCGAGCGGCCTGATGTTCACCGAGCTGTGGAAGGAAGAAGGCTTCGAGCCGTTCCTTCCGAACGCGGTGTTCATCGGCACGTTCGGCTTCGGGCCCGTCTTCACCGATATCACCGAGACGGTCGATCAGAAGATCGAAGCGTTGAAGCACCATCGCTCGCAGATCGAAAGCCCCGACGAGATCGAGACGTTCGTGCGCGAGCGCTTCAAGCAGATCGCGCAAGATCAACCGTACGAGTACAGCGAGTCGTTCCACATCCTTCGCACCAACGTCGTGTGACGATGGAGCAGCGGACCGGACTGACGCTCCCGCTGCAACAGTTCTTCCCCGCGCCCGCCTACGTCGACATCGCCGCGCGCGCGGAGGAGCTCGGCTACGACTCGGCCTGGATCCCCGAAGTCGCCGGCCCCGATGCGTTCAGCTTGATGACCGCCATCGCGGCGCGCACCAAACGCATCCTCCTGGCGAGCGGCGTCATCCCCGTCCAGATCCGCACGCCCGTCGTGTACGCGTTCAGCGCAGCC
>VAYV01000320.1:1837-5331 GCA_005883175.1 Actinomycetota bacterium | reverse complement strand
GACGGACTTCAGCATCGGGATCGACGGCGTGACGTTCGCCGAATCGCAGATGACGTTGCTGTCGATCTCGCCATCCGCGACCGCTAACGGCGTCGCCGTGACGTTCTCGTTCGAAGTGCTGCCGACGATCGACGTCACGAGGGTGGTGCGCCTCGCTTCCGACTCGGCGGCCATCGACTCCGACATCACGCTGGTCAACGGCTCGCCGCTCCCCTTGCTCATCACCGACGCTCATCTGTCGGATCTGCGCGCGCCCGCGGGCTCGGCCGTCGACGTCGACGCCTACCGCGGCGGCTCCGATTGGCAGGATGACTTCCGCGCGCGCAACCACATGCTGCTCGGCAAAGGCTTCGACGTCGAAGGTGAGGTGGCGCGCGCGGCCTGGTTCTTCATGGTGTCCGAGCGGCGCGGCGGCTCGGCCAGCCGCGTCGGTTCGGACGGCGCGAACGTGTGGGCCGGCGTCGAGTGGGGGCGCGACCTGTTCGACCTCGGGCCGATCCAAAGCGAGGACGTCGGACCGCTCACGATCACCAACCCCGATTCGAACCGCGTCCCCAACCCGCTGTATCCGGTGCCGGTGCGCGCGCGCCACGTGCTGCCGCTCGACACGCTGCACGTCGGGCGCGTGGCGACGGGCGTGTACGACGGCGACGAGCAAGACGCCGGCGTCGCGTACGCCGACTACGTCAGCCGGGTACGCGCGCCGAGCTTCCCACGGCAGGTCACGCTCAACTCGTTCCACCCGTGGTCGCACGGCGCCGACTTCAACGAGAAGACGATGGAGGCGCAGGCCGACATCGCCCAGTCGCTCGGCATCGACACGATCATCCTGGACGACCAGTGGCAAGGCGGCCCCGGCGGAGAATCGGGCGACTGGCGCGTCGACACGTCACGGTTCCCCGTCGACGCGCGCGGCAAGCCGGTGTTCGCGAACTACCTGGCCGCGCGCGGCATGAAGCTCGGCCTCTGGATGTCGCCGGTGGAGTTCAACAACGCGTCCACCACGTTCCGCGCGCACCCGACGTGGTCGTGCGTTCCCGTCGGCACGGCTGCGTCTCTCATCCAAGACGACGCCGGCTTGGGCGTATGGGACATCACGCAGCCTGCCGTGCAGGCCTACCTGGCCGGCGTGATCGACCGCATCGTCAACGACTGGGGCGTGCACTACTTCAAGTTCGACTTCATGACGTGGCTCGACTGCCTGCCGCACGACTACAACGACTACGAAGACGCGTTCGCGCACTGGGTCGACACGATCGAGCACGCGCATCCCAACGTCACGTTCGAGTTCGACGAGACCAACGATCAGCGCATGTGGCCGTTCGAGTCGGCTGCGCGCGGACCGTCCTGGTTCGACAACACGCATAGCCATTCACTGCCGAGCGGCCTTGCGGTCAAGCGCGGTGCGCAGCTGCTCCACGATATCTGGAGCGCGGCGCCGTGGGTCCCGCCCTCCTCGATCGGCGCCGGGCTGTACGACGGAACGCTGCAGGACGGCCTCACGCCCGACTACCTGATGCCGATCGCGGCGCTGACGCACATCACGTTCTGGACAGACCTGTCGAAGTTGCCGGCCTCGGTGCGCGCAGATACCGCAGCGCCGGCGGCGTTCCAAGCGTCGAGCTTCGTGTTCGCGTTCCGCCAGACCGGCCCCGCGCCGGTGGTGTCGCTGCACGGCCTCAGCGGCGGCGCTTCCTACACGCTGACCAACGCGCGCACCGGCGAGGTGCTGGGGCCGTTCACGGCGACGCAGCTGCAGGACGGGGTGACGCTCCTCGGCAGCGCGACGCCGCACACCGCCGCCGTCTACCAGATCGCGCGCGCCTAGCATCTGGTAGCGATCTGGCGACACATATGTCGCCTGTTTGCTACCGCGCGCGTGGCTGGTATCGATCTGCTCCCATATCCGGTAGCAGATCGGTATCGCTCAGCCGATCGAAATGGTGATCGGCTTCCCTGCCGGGATCAGGTTCAGCGTCAGGCCGCTCGGACCGAACGAGAACGAAGAACCGCTTCCCGCCCCCGCAAGCGTCACCGCGGGGGCCGACGCCCAGTGCCCGGTAAGCAGAAGGTGCGTCGGGCCGTCCGTCGTTACAACGCCCGTCAATCTCGACGCCGTCGCAAGGCCCATCCGCCCGAGGTCCAGCGTCGCCGCGGAGAGGTTCGTCAAGGAAGCCGTGAACTTGTTCGCAGCCTGCTCGAACGACAGAGGCAACCACCGTTGCCCGGTCATCGTGTACACCTCGGGCTGCGCCAGCGCCCCCGCTTCCGGGATCGCGAGCAGGTCTTGCACCCCGCGTCCGTACGTCACGGCGTCGATCGTCCCCAGGTTCGACGGCGCCATGCCGGGCGCGCGCGTCTGCAAACCGCTCGCCCAGTACGCGCGGTTGAACACGTAGCCCAGGTCGACGCCCTTAGGCACGCTGACCGTCGAAACGGCGTGATCCAGCGCCGGCGAGATCGTGTACGTCACATGCGCCGGGTCCGGGTTCAGCGTGAACGAGCGCATGTACCTCACGATGTCGCGCCAGTCGTCCCAGATCGGCGCGGAGTAGTGCTCGTACGTGTGGAACAGGTACAGCCGGTACCGGAAGCCGGCCTGTTGGAACATGAGCCCCGACTTGATGGCGCTCCCCACCGGGACCAGCTCGTCCACCGTCCCGTGCAGGATCGCGTACGGCAGGTTGCGCGCGTTGCCGATCAGCGGCGCGAGGAACTCGGCGTCGATGTCGGCGCCGTCTTGCGGGTCGGACGGCGCACTGAAGCCGGTCCACAGGCCCGGGACGAGCAGCCCGTCCTCGGGGTTGGACGCCGCCCACCGGTCGGGGAACAGCAGCCCCAGCAAGTACGACGCCCAGCCGCCCATCGAGTGACCGGCGAGGTCGATCCGGTTCGGATCGACGGAGTAGTGCGCGCGCGCATCGCGCCACACGTCTTGGAAGTCGACCATGCCGCGGCCCGTGTACCACGAGGACGTGCCGCGCGCGCTCGGCGTGAAGACGATCGCCCCGGCCTCGTCGCCGAACTGCCGCAAGATGCCCGGCTCCCACGCCGCGGCGTCGTTCGCGTGGCCACCTCGGTAGTGCATCCAGAACGTGGCGGGGAACACAGCGCGCGGCGACCACCCAACCGGCAGGTACATACCGTAGTGCTGCCACGCGCCTTGGAAGTACGAGCCGTCCATCGTCTCGGTGTTCACCGGCGTCGTCGCGTCTTCGTAGATGCGCTCGTAGTAGCCCGGCCGCTGCTGGAACGTCTGCGTCGCGCCTCCGGTCAACGCTCCCAGGTCGATGCGCGCGAGGAATTTGTCGATGTTGCCGTCGTGCAACGCGAACGCTTGGTTCTGATCCATCCAGATGCGCGCGGGCTCGGTGCGGAACGCGACGTTGATGAGGTCCGACGCAGCGCCGGCCGGCGCCTTCGCCGCGAGCATGTGCGTCGCGGGATCCGGAACGCCGGTGGCGATGCCGACCCCAACCGCGTCACCAAGATCG
>VAYV01000320.1:0-1758 GCA_005883175.1 Actinomycetota bacterium | reverse complement strand
GGCCTTCGTATCGAGCAACACCAGAACCGCCGGCCGGGCCACATCGGTTATGCCGGTCGTGCGCACCAGGAAGTCCAACGTCGATGACGATGCCGCCACGTGTGCCTCGACGATGTCGGCGGCGTTGCGCTGTGCGTCGTTCGCGGTCGTGTCGCCATAGGCCAGCAGCGCGCCGGGTGGCGTCGGCGCGCCGAACTGGTCGCCGGCGGCTTGCGGGAACGCTTCGAGCGGCCGGTAGAGACGCGGCTCGGCGGCCATCAACGGCACGTTCTGCGACACTCGCTTCTCGTCGGTCCCGTCGTCGGCGCCCCACGCGTCGTCGATGTGGTCTTGGTAGACGTACTCGCCGTGCGAGTAGATCGCCGTGCCGGCGAGGCGTGTCGGAACGCCGGTCCAGTCCGACACGTTGCCGTCGATCGTCTTCGGCATCGGCGCGACCGGTTGGGCGTCCGAAACGATGAGGGAACCGACCTTCGTCTCCGCGCCGAGGATCGGCGTCGGCACCGCGTCCGGGATGATCGCGCGCGCGCTCGACGCGACGAGAGCGAAGACGGCGATGGTGAGCGCGGCGAGACGGATCTTCTTCAGGGGGCGACCTCCTCGGTCGCTTCCTTACACACGCGCCCCGGCGATTCCTCTTGTGCTTCGCATACAGTTGCGACGCGATGGACCGTGGAACCATCAAACTGCGCGACGGCCGCGCGCTCGCCTGGGCTGAATACGGTCCGTCAAGCGGCCGGCCGGTCCTGCGCTTCCAAGGCACGCCGGCGTCGCGGTTCGCGCGGCGCCCACACGAAGATTCCTACGAGAAGCTGAATGCGCGCGTCATCGAGTTCGACCGGCCGGGCTACGGCGCGTCGACGCGGTTGCCGGAGCGAGGGTTCGCGGCCGTTGCGGACGACGCCGCTGAGCTGCTCGACCACCTCGGGCTCGACGCGGTTCACGTCACCGGCCAAAGCGGCGGCGGGCCACACGTCCTCGCGTTCTGCGCGCGCCTCCCCGAGCGCGTGCGCGCGGCCACCGTCGTGGTCGGCGCCGCGCCGCTCGAAGACGAAGACATCGAAGGGCTGATCGGCCTCAACCGGGACGCGTATCACGCCGCGCGCAAAGGATGGGACGCGGTGCACGCGCTGCTCGTGCCGGTGCGCGAGGCCTTGATCGACGATCCACTCGGAGCCTTCCGCGGCGTGATGGACGAGGCGCCGCCGTCGGACAAGGAGATCATGAACGATCCCGACTGGCAGCGCGTGCTGATCGAAGACATCCGTGAAGCGCTTCGCCCGAACGCCGAAGGCTGGGCCGACGAGGGCCTTGCGCTGATGAGCGACTGGGACTTCGACCCCGCGGCTGCGGGCGCGCGCATCGTGTGGTGGCACGGCGAGCACGACGCGAATGCGCCGCTGTCCGCCGTGCGCCGGTTGCTCGCGAAGATGCCGAACGTCGCACTACGAACGTGGACCGGCGGTCACCTCGAGTCCTACCGCCGTCACGACGAGATCTTGTCCGAGCTCCTTTCGCGATAGCGCAGGGCCCGGCGATCGAAGATCGCCGGGCCCCAGGCCTGTCCGCTAGCAGGGATTCGTCAACACACCACTGTTAAAGTTCTGCCAGCGCTGGTTCGTCGCACCGTGTCCACCGACCGTCCAGTACGTCGAGTGAAGCAGCGGGCCGAACTCCGCGGTGCTGTTCCCTCCGAAGTCGTTGATCGTGTTCGGAAGCGTCGACCCGATCCCGTAGGCGCACCCGGCTCCGCTGGTC
>VAYV01000130.1 GCA_005883175.1 Actinomycetota bacterium | reverse complement strand
TTCCGCGTCGACCGAGCGCGCGCAAGAGAGACCGGTGGGACCGGGCTCGGACTCTCTATCGTGCGCCACATCGCCGAGAGCCACGGCGGCTCAGTTACAGCCGAGAGCGAGCTTGGAAAGGGATCGACCTTCACCGTTTCCCTGCCCTCTGCCCGGCCAGACTGAACGCCGGTTTGCAGGCCGATGAGCCGCCGATAGAATCGGCGCCGGTATGACGTCGACCGGGGCACGGGGCGCGTGAGGATCCGTCTTTTCCCGAAGGATCCCGCCTTCTTCGATCTTTTCAACAGCAGCGCGGACAACGCGGTCGAGGGCGCGCAACTCTATCTCGAGATGTGCGAGCGGTATGAGGATCCTGCCGCGTCGCACAAGCTGATACGAGAGAAGGAGCACCAGGGCGACGAATACACGCACGAGATCATCCGCAATCTCAACACGACCTTCGTCACGCCGTTCGACCGCGAGGACATCCACGCACTCGCTACCGGCTTGGACGACATCATGGACTTCGTTGAGGCTGCCGCCGACATCTTCGTGCTGCACCAGATCGGGCAGCCCACCGCGACAGCCATCGAGCAAGCTCGGATCCTTGTTCGTATAACGCAGGAGGTCGCGGCCGGGGTGCACGGACTGCGGAAGTTCAAAGGTCTCGAAAAGCATTGGGTAGAGATAAACGAGATCGAGAACGAAGGCGACACGATCCATAGGCGCGCCGTTGCGGAGCTATTCAGCGGTGACCACAAGGCGCTCGAAGTGTTGACATGGAAAGAGCTCTACGAGCAGGCTGAAGAAGCCATCGACGCCTGCGAGAAGGTCGCGAACATCCTCGAAGCGATCGTCCTCAAGCAATGACCGAGTGAATCTCGCTACATGAGACTCGCGGCCGTCATCTTCATCATCGCCGTTGCACTCTTCTTCGACTACACGAACGGCTTCCATGATGCGGCCAACTCGATCGCGACGGTCGTCTCCACGCGAGTCCTCTCGCCACGGATCGCAGTCTTCTGGGCGGCCTTCTTCAATTTCGTCGCCTTCTTGATCTTCGGAACGCACGTTGCGAACACGGTCGGCAAGACCGTGGACCCGAAGGTCGTCAGCAATGCCGTCGTCTTCGCCGGTCTTCTCGGTGCAATCATTTGGAACCTCATCACGTGGTGGCTCGGCCTTCCGACGTCTTCCTCGCATTCGCTCATCGGTGGGTTCGCCGGAGCGGGGATCGCCAAGGCCGGGTTCCATGTCTTGAATGCTGAAAGCATCAAGAAGACCACGATATTCATCGTCATCTCGCCCGGCGTTGGACTCGTCCTCGGCTTCGCCGTGATGCTCGCCATGCTTTGGATCTTCCGAAAAACGAGGCCGAGCAAGGTCGACGGAGGATTCCGCAAGATGCAACTCGTATCGGCAGCTGCGTACTCGCTCGGTCACGGAGGCAACGACGCTCAAAAGACGATGGGGGTCATCGCTGCGCTACTCGTCGGCGCCCATTACCTGAAGCTCAAGCCCAACGGCGATCTTCCCATCGTTCTGTGGATCGTGCTGGCCGCCCACACGGCGATAGCGCTTGGAACTCTTTCGGGCGGCTGGCGCATCGTCAAGACGCTCGGCACGAAGATCACAAAGCTGAAACCGGTCGGGGGCTTCTCTGCAGAGACCGCGGCGGCCACCTCCTTGTTCCTTGCCACCCATTACGGGATTCCGGTATCCACCACCCACACGATCACGGGAGCGATCATCGGAGTCGGTTCCACACAGCGGCTCACTGCGGTCCGTTGGGGTGTTGCGCGCCGCATCGTTTGGGCTTGGATCGTGACGATCCCGGCAGCAGCGTTGATGGCCTGGGCGGCGTTCAACGTGATCCGGAGCTTCTGATCGCTGCAGAGCCGCCCCGCCTCGGAGTGTGAACGGAACGTGAACGGCTTGACGTGCCCCTCCGCCAGGGAGAACCATCCACATCATGGCGGAGATCGCTGCTCTGTTCCCCATGGCTTCCCTCCCCGACCTCGGGCCGACCACGGTGGACCCGACGTTGGGGGCCGGAGACGTGGCATTCGCCGTCATGCGAAAGCAATTCAGGTCGCTGACGAGACACGAGCCCGGTGTTCGCTACGACAACGACCCGGAAGATCTCCACCAGATGCGGGTTGCACGGCTGCGCGCGGCGCTGGTCGTATTCGAAGAAGCCCTTCCGGCGCGCGCACCTCGGTTGCGCAGAGAGCTGGGTTGGCTCGGCTCGCTGTCCGGGGTGGTGCGTGATCTCGACGTCCAGTTAGCGCAGATCGGCGCGTGGTCGGCCGAGGCAGACCCGCCCGAGCGCGAGGCGCTGGACATCGTGACGGCGGTGCTCGACCAACGCCGCACGAAGTCCCGTGCGCGCCTGGTCACGGCGATGGATTCCCGCCGTCACGTTCACCTCACGGCCTCGATGCAGCGATTCCTCACCCGGGGATCCGTGAAGCGATCGCAACCCGCGCATGTGCCGATACTCGAAGCGGCCCCCGAAGTGGTCGCGCGCGGATATCGAAGGGTCGTCGCGATCGGCGATCGTATCGACAAGCAATCGCCTCCCCAAGCACTCCACGCACTCCGGATCCGCGCGAAACGGCTCCGCTATACGGTCGAGTTCCTCAAGCCCATCTATGACAAGCCTGCGCGCGCATACGCGAAGCGGCTCGTCGCCCTTCAAGATCTGCTGGGGTCCCATCAAGACGATGTCGTCGCATTAGCCACCCTCAGAGACATCGCGCTAGACCCCCCACATAGAATCAATTCAGCGAGCGTATTCGCGCTCGGCATGTTGGCCGAGCGATATCAAGCGGACGCCATGGCCGCGCGAGAGCGATTCCCGAAGCGCTATCGGGACATCACGGGTACGCGCTGGCGGAAATTGAGGCGCACGATGGAGGAAGCGGCGACGCAAGATCAAACATCACTGGCTGTTCCGGCCTCTGAAGAATCGACTCCGAGCGCGCCGATCACGATCGTGAAGGGGGCCTGATGCGGGGGCGACTGGACATACTTATCGTTCGGCACGCGATCGCTGAAGAGCAGGACCCGATCCGATGGCCGGACGACGCCGACCGCCCACTCACGCTCGAGGGCGAGGTCGCGTACCGGAAGGCCGCGCGCGGCCTTGCCGACCTGATCGATCCTCCGGCGACCGTGCTCTCGAGCCCGTTCGCGCGCGCCTGGCGAACGGCGGAGGTCCTTCAAGAAGAGGCGGGCTGGCCGAAACCGGAGCCCTTCAAGGCGCTCGAAGCAGATCGCGACGCGCAAGGTGTGCTCGACCAGCTTGCCGACGTCGACGGTGGCCCGTCGATCGCCCTGATCGGGCACGAACCGATGCTGAGCGAGTTGATCGGGCTGCTCGTCGGCGGCGCGAACATCGAATTGAAGAAAGGCGCCGTCGCGCGCCTGGACGCGCACGCACTTACTCGAGGTGGGGCAACGTTGCGCTGGCTGCTTCCGCCGAAGGTTCTTCGAGCAGCTCGACGATAGGGGCGTCCTGCCCCATCCCGGCAACGACTTCCTCGACCTGCTTGGAGATGGCGCGGAAGATCTCCGGCACCGAACCGCGCGCATCGATGACGTGGAACTCGTGACGCGAGGCCAGCCGGCGAAATTCGTCGAGTAGCCACGTCTGATACTCGACGAAGGTGTCGAACACGCTCGTGCTCGGCAGGAAGTCCTGACCGGATTCCCAGTAGTCGAAGCCGGTGCTCGAGATCACACGCGGGAGAAGGTGCTCGACGTCGATATCCAGATAGATGACGCAGTCGGGTACAAGCGCGAAGCCGTAGAGGTCTTCCATCCACTCCGGTGAGACGCCGCGGATCACCGCGCGCGCGATCAGCGAGAAGATGTACCGGTCGGCGAGCGCGACCATCCCGGCGCGCAGCGCGGGGAAGATCTGCCGCTCGAGCCGGTCCCAGAAGTCGGTCGCGTAGAAGAGGTTGAGCGTGAAGGGATCGAGCGTGTTCCCTTCTTTCGCGCGCTTGATGCCCGGTCCGGCGAGCTCGGAACGCGTCAGCCCGGTGTCGAGGACGGCGATCCCCCGGTCCTCAAGCCATTCTTTCAGCAGCGCGATGTGCGTCGACCGCCCAACGCCGTCCGTTCCTTCGATGACGATGAGCCGCCCCGGCAGCGCACGGCCTTCGATGCCCGGAGGCCGGTCGCCGTAGAACTTCAGCTCCGTCACGCTTGCGCCTGCTTCTTCCGAAGCGTCTCGAGCAGGTAGCGGCCGCGCAGCCCTTGCTCCTTCAGCGTGTCGCGGATGCTGCCTCCGTCCGCGCGCATCACGCCCTTGAGATGCGGCATGACGAGCTCGCGCATCTGCTTCTGCTGACGCACCAAGGTGTCCGTTGCATTCATGCGCACGAGGTCGAACTCTTTCACGAGCTGCTCGTACTCGGCACGGATCATGCCTTGGTAGATCCGGAACGATTCCTCGGGGTCGTCGGCCAGCTCGAGGTCCAAACCCGCTTCGTAGAACTTCAGCGCCGGCCGCCCTTCCATGATCCGGTGCACGGCCTCATCGAGCGGCACGTCGAAGTAGAACGCGAGCGACGGTTTCACCGCGAACGAATACAGCCGTCGCAGCCAGTCCTTACTCAGACCCCGAACCGCATCGCGCGCGAATGCCGTGTACACGTAGCGGTCCGCGAGCACGATCGCGCCGGCTTGCAACGCCGGCAAGATCTCCGCGTGGATCCGGTTGGCGAAGTCGGCGGCGTGGATCAAGCTGAACGACACCGGCGACAGCAGGTGACGCTTCTTTCCTCGCTTCGTCGTGGTCTTGACGATCGGCGACGAGTTCCACTCGCTGAACACGACGAGATAGCCCTGACTCATCAGCCATTTGTGGAGCAGGTCGAGCTGCGTGCTCTTCCCCGATCCGTCGATGCCCTCGACGACGAAGAGCCGTCCGCGGAGCTCTTGCCCGTTGTACGAGCTCACTGTTTCACCTCTGCCGTCTCCACGCGGAGACGCTTGCCGAAGACGGTTCGGAACCGCTCTTCGCTCTTTTGGAGCCACCACCCCGGCGCGACCGGCGCGCGCACCACGATTTCGCGCTGGCGCACCACACAGGAAACGATGCCGGGCAGCCCCGGCGCAAGCCGGCGTTCGATCTCGTCGGCCAGGCTGAGCGCGACGGCGGCCCGCTGGACGAGGTCGGCGTCTTCCGGTTCGAGCAGCCGCGCGACACCTTTCGCCCACGCCATCTGCTGCTCGGTCCCCCGGATCAGCGCCGACACCATCGCGAGCTGGCGGTGGGAGAACCCGGTCAGGTCCGAGGCGATCGCGACGTCCGCCGCATGCGCCTCGCGGTTGTAGTAGTCGACGCTCAATCCAACGTCGAGGATCGTCGCGGCGTGCCGCAGCATCTCGAGCAGCTCTGCGCTCGCTTCGGGAAGCACGCCGTCGACGACCGATGACGCGATCGCCGCGCGCCTGACGGCGCGCTCGGGCTGCCACTGCGTGAAGCGCCCGACCAACGCTTCGACGGAACCGCGCCTGATGTCTTCCGCCGGCGCCGTCGCGATGCCCAACCGGTCGTACGCGATGCCTTCGCGCAATCCTTGCCCGGACACGGTCAGCTCTTCCGCGCCGAGCTCGTGCATGACGGTCTGCAGCACCAGCGCGCCGGCGACGATCGAGTCCGCACGATCGGCGTTCAGCCCGCGAAGCCGTCGTCTCTTTGCGAGCGTCCGTGACGCGACCAGGTCGGTCAGGAGATCGATCTGCTTCTCGTGCAGGACGAACCCGTGCACGCGCGGGATCGGATAGTTGCTCTCGCGGCGATCCATCTTCGCAAGGTTGCGGATCGTTCCGCCCGTTCCGATCAGGCCCTCCGAGCTCTTGAGCGGCCTGACGCCTGCCTCTCTGAGGCCGTCGGCCGCGAGCTCGCGAACCGCGCGCACCTCCGACGACGACGGCGGGTCGTCGCGGAAGAATCGCTCGCTCAAGCGGAGCGCGCCGAGCGGCAGCGTGTACGACCCGGTCATCCGGCGACTTCGGAACGTCGTCAGCTCGAGGCTGCCCCCGCCGATGTCGACCAGCGTTCCGTGTTCGATCGCAAGACCATGCACGGCGCCGAGGAACGAGTACCGCGCTTCGTCTTCTCCATCGATGATCTCGACGTCGATCCCCGTCGCGCGCGCGATCGCATCGACGAGCTCATCGGCGTTGGACGATTCGCGCACCGCGGACGTCGCGGCGGCGATGATGCGCACGGCGCCCGCACCTTCGGCGACGGCGTGGAAGTCGCGCATCGCTTCGACCGTCCGCTCGATCGCAGACGCACGGAGCTTCCCGCCCTTCAGCTCAGCTGCGAGGCGGAGCGGTGCGCGCGCGTCGGCCAGGATCTCGATGTGCGCGCCGTGGAGCCGCAGGACCACAACGCGGCCCGAGTTCGAGCCGACGTCAGCCGCTTCACGTGGACGTCGAGCGTGCGGGTATCGCCGAAGTAATCGACACCCCAGACGTCTCCGATCAGCGCCTCCCGCGTGCACAGCTTCCCCGTACGTCGCATCAGGCATTCGAGCAGCATGAACTCCTTGGGCGGGAGCGACACCGGGACGCCCTTCACGCGCGCCTCATGCTTCTCGATGTCGAGGCGCACCGGCCCGGCCTCGAGGACCGACGGACCGCCGAAATCAGATGCGAGGCCCGAGCGGCGGAGCACGGTTCGCACGCGCGCGATGAGCTCTCGGGAGCTGAACGGCTTCGTGATGTAGTCGTCTGCCCCCAGCTCAAGCCCGAGCACCCGGTCGACTTCGGAGGTCTTCGCGCTCACGATGATGATCGGAGTCGATCCCGACCGCCGGATCGCACGGCAAACGTCCTCGCCGGCGAGGCCGGGAAGCATGAGGTCGAGCAGCACCAGATCGGGCGTATCGGCTTCGAATCGCGATAGTGCGACGGCGCCATCGCTCGCGACCGCGCAACGGAACCCTTCACGCTCGAGCCCGTAGCGCATGGCGTCGGCCAGGGTCGACTCATCTTCGACGATGAGGATCCTGGCCGTCGCCACCGCTGCCATCGTCACGATCGTGGCAGACCGTATGCGCCTGACGACCCCGTTCGGAGGAACGGCCGTGAACTCTCCGTGAACCGAGGGCTAACGAGCGGCGGTCAGTCGAACTGCACCACGGGCCGGACCTCGATCGACCCGTAGAGGGCCCCGGGGATCCGCGATGCAAGCTTGATCGCTTCCGCCTCATCCTTCGCCTGAACCTTGTAATACGCGAGCAGCTGGTGCTCGGTCTTCTCCGCCGGCCCGCCGCTGGTCTTGGTCTTGCCGCCGCGGACCTCGACGGTCGTCGCCGTCGTCGTCGGAAGGAACGGGTCTCCATCCAAGAAATTGCCGCTGGCGACGATCGACTTGGTGAACACCTCGTACTTCGCGCCTTCCTCCTCCATCGCCTTGCTTCCTGGCTCCGGCATCGACTGCTCGTCCCCGTAGATCAACAGCATGTACTTGGCCATGACCCGCCCCCTCCTGAGGCGCGAACCTTTCGCGCTTTCTTTGGAGACGAACGGCCGACGACGAAATCGACAGCGCGGTGGAGCCCGATTCGACCGGCTACCATGGAGCTAATCCATGACCGCACCCGAGCAGAAACGCCTGCGCAACATCGCCTTGATCGCCCACGTCGACCACGGGAA
>VAYV01000319.1 GCA_005883175.1 Actinomycetota bacterium | reverse complement strand
CCTCTGTGTTTACGCCGGAGGATGTGCTGCTTTGTCGGGAAAATTGTGGCGAGCCGAACGTTTCTGTTTGGTTAGCCGGCGCTCGCGTTCGCGTATTCGTCGTAGTGCTGCTCGACGGACGGCACGAGGTCGACCACGTACTGTCCGTCCGCGCACCCGCCGCACCAGCTCGACGCGTTGATCGCGCGCGCGGTGTCCATCGGGTCGGCGTTGCGATGGAGATCGATCAAGATCTGCTCGTACCCGAGGCCGGGTCGGCTCAAGGTCTGGTTGGTCGCGTCCAGACCCTGCTCCAGCGAAACGTAGTTCCGGACGCACGACGCGTTGTAACAGGTCGAGCCGCGCATCGGATACGTCGTCGCGAGTGGGTTCCACCGTGCCGACGTGAACTCCGCCGTCTCCCACGCCACGATCACGACGAGGTTGTTGCGCTGGATCGGTGCGCCGATGTGGCCGAGGAAAGCCGTCGCCCACTTCCCGAACGTGAGGCCGTGCCGCAGCGCCGCTTCCGCAGCGGCTATCTCTTCCGCGCGCAGCTGTTTCGCGAGCTGACCCAGCAGCGCCGAGATCTGCGCGCGCGCCTGGGCCATCTGCACGAGCTGCGTCTCCTGCTGCGCGAACGCCGACATCAGCGTGTTCTGATCCGATTGCAGCTGGCCCAACGCAGCCGCGCGATGCATCATCACCGTCGCTTCTTGGCCTGCGCGCGCCTTCAGCTGCGCGCCGAGGGTCTGCGCTTCTTCCGCGAGTGTGGCCTTGTGATCGACGATCGAGCTGAGGTACTGCATCGCATCGGTCGCGTCCGAGATAGAACGCGGGTCGAGCGATTGGAGGCTTCCACTGGTCGGACCACCGATGAACGCTCCGACCGCGAGCTTGTCGATCTCACTGCGGATCGTTTCGTAGCGCCCGGCGATCTGCGAGCGCCGTTGCTGACTGACGAGCAGCTGTGACTGGATCGCGTCGTACAGCCTCCGACCGTCGGCGACTTTCACGACGGAGTCACGGATCGATGACTGCAGAGCGACGAGTGAGGCCTGCTCGGACGCGATCTGCGCTTCGAGCGCGCGCAAACGCTGCTGCGCGTTCGTGATCTGAGTGCGCGTGTCGGCGTGCGCCGGCGAAAGGGTCACAAGGATCGCGCTGCACGCGACGAGTGCCGCAACGGAGGTACGGGCGGGCCTTCGGCTGAGCACGACGGAGGGGATTCCTACAACAGTCGAAGCGGCGGTCGCAAGGCGACGCGTTATCGAGTGCAGGAAAGGACCAGCGGCTCGCCGAATGTCTGTTCGCGTGATGAAGCGCTCGGGTTCATTGTGCGTGGTGGCGGCGATCCTTGCAGGGCTGCTCGCGCTGAATCCCGCGTCCGCCAAGGTGGCGCGAACGTGGCTCGCGGGAGCTTCCGCCGAAAAGGTCACACCGTTGCCATTCGACGCGAAACGGGACCTGCTTGAGTTCCCGCAAACGGTGTGCCCGCGCCAGGTGTTTGGGGGCCCGCGGGCCTTCGATTTCGAGGAGCCGTACGCGGACCTCAATCACGACGGGACGTTTTCCTATGGAAGCGACCTGCCCTGTGACGCCAACCACAACGGCCGCTGGGACGGGCTGTACTCATCCGGCGGCGTCGACCATCTGACGGAGTGGGTGCACGACGATATCTGGGCGCGCGCGGTCGCGATCTCGGACGGCGTGCACACGATCGTGATCGAGTCGGTGACGTCGCAGGGATTGTTCATCGAAGACGATCAGAGCCGCCGGCTTGTTCTCGGGCGTCGACGACTACTACATCGCGTATCTGGTCCGGCAGGCGGTGCGCGCCGGCGTCGAGGCAGTGGACGCGATGGTGCCGGCCTCGATGCGGATCGCGGAGTTCACCCCGTCGGTGCGCGCGCGGCTTTCGGCGACGTTCCCGACGACGGACGCGGTTAAGGGCGGCTCGCCGGCCTTCGGGACGCCGGAGGCGACCGACACGAAAGGCCGCGTGCTGCAGCTCGTGCGTCGCTCGGACGGCGCGAACATCGAGACCATCTTCAATTTCGCGGCGCACAACCAGGAGCTTGGGCACGCGCCGGACGCGTCTGTGGTGGTTGGTCCCGGCGGTCGCACGCTGCGCGTGAATCGCGCGGTGTCCGACGACTGGCCCGGTGTGTTCGCGCGCACGGTGGAATCGCGGTTGGGCGGGCACGCGATGTTCATGGTTGGGGACAACGGTTCGATCGAAGACCCGGCGTGGCCGGGCGCCTGCCCGCAGATCCACTCCGACGAAGGGTGCTTCGAGCTACCTGCTCATACAGGAGCTGCGCTTGCATCGTCGGTGGTGTCGGCGCTTTCGTCGGCCGAGACGATCGCACCGCACACTTTGACGGCGAAGATCGACCGCTTCGTCGTCCCGCTGCAGAACCAGCTGTTCATCGCGGCGTTCGCGACCGGGTTGTTCGCGCACCGCACGGCCGCGACGACATCGGTGTGCCTGGACGCGTCTCATCTGCCGCGGCCGTGCTTCCTGACCGAGGTCGGGATGGTGGACTTCGGACCGCAGCTGCAGATGCTGGTGAACCCCGGCGAGGCGTACCCGGCGTTGATCCAGGGCTCGCCGTTCGGGGTTGAGCAGATGTCGTGCCCGGGGCGGGCACAGCCGCCGGTGCCCGCGTGGCACGCGAGCGCGGCGCACAAGCTGGAGATGGGGCTCGGCGACGACATGATCGGGTACGAGATCCCGGGTCCGGCGTGGTTCGCCGACCCCGCAGTGGTCGTCGATCCGTCGTGCCCGCTTTCAGCGCAGTTCCAGAGCGATCCGACCGCCGATTACGACCGGCGTAACGAGTACCACAAGCTCGAGTCGGAATCGACCGGTCCGGACGGCGGCTCGATCGTGGCGACGCACTTGGCCGCGTTGGCTGCTTCTTTCGGCGGCGCGACGCGGACGATAACGCCGGGACGGTTCTTGATGTCGAGCGGCATGTTGACGCGCCGCGGCGCAGATGGACCCGTGGGGATGTGGCTGACGTCGGGTGTGATCGTGGCAGTACCGGGTGTTGCCGCGTTCGGTTCGACACCGGTCACGTACCACGGCGTGTTCATGGACTTCGACGGGCGCGCGCAATCTGGGCCGGACATCAACACGCGAGGGATGCTGGTCTTCGGACGTCACGGCGCGGTGATGCGGTTCTTCATGGATCAGTACCCGATGGTGAACCAAGGGGCGTTCGGGGCGGCGAGGTAGCGGTGCGCGCGCGGTGCGCGCGCTTGGCGGCGTGCGCGCATTGCGACCAACTTCCCGAAAATATCTCTGATGCAGCGCGTTTCGAGCCGCGTTGTTGTCACACCGTGCTGATAGTTTCGCTTCATGCTTGTTTCTCGAACTCGCACCAGCATCCAAGACGCGTGCGATGCGTTGCTCGAAGCCGATCGACTCACCGCCGAAGCGATCGCGATCATCGGCCGCGTGGATGCCGACGCTTCTGCCGGGTTGCCGACCGAGATGATGCTTGCGTTGGGCGCGCGACGTACCGGTGCGGACGCGCGCATGCTGGTGCGCGCCG
>VAYV01000313.1 GCA_005883175.1 Actinomycetota bacterium | reverse complement strand
CGCCGGCGCATCTTCAAGATGGCACCGCTGCATCACCATTTCGAGCTGGGCGGCTGGCCGGAATTCACTGTCATCGTCCGCTTCTGGATTATCGCCGGGCTTGCGGCGGCGCTCGGGCTCGGGTTGTTCTATGCGGAGTTCCTGTCGAAGGGCGGGCCGCCGGTATGAGCGCGCTCGGCGGGAAGAAGACGGTCGTGCTCGGCTTGGCGCGCTCGGGTGAGGCCGCCGCGCGCGCGCTGCTCGACGCCGGCGCGTCGGTGACGGTGCTCGACGCCGCGGACGGCGACCGGCAGCGCGAGCGTGCGGGCAACATCGCCGGCGCTCGCGTCGTTCTCGGCCGCACCGACCCCGCCGACCTCGGCGACGCCGAGCTGGTCGTCGCCAGCCCGGGTGTTCCGTGGTCGTCGCCGTGGATCGAGGAAGCGCGCCGGCGCGGTCTCCCGGTGTGGAGCGAGGTCGAGCTCGCCTTCCGGCTTGGTGTGCGGCCGCTTGTCGGCATCACCGGCACGAACGGCAAGACGACGACGACCGAGATGACGGTCGCCGCGTTGCGAGCGGCCGGCCGCGACGCGGTCGCGGCGGGAAACGTGGGCACGCCGCTCGTATCGTTCTCGCCCGACGCCGAGATCGTCGCCGAGCTGTCGAGCTTCCAGCTGCAGGGGATCGACGAGTTCCGCGTTCCCGTGGCCGTCTTGCTGAACGTCGCGCACGACCACCTCGACTGGCACGGCTCGGATGAGGCCTACCGGCGCGCGAAAGGCCGCATCTTCGAGAACCAGGGATCCGAAGACGTTGCCATCGTTCACGACGATCCGGTGTGCCGCGCGCTGGCGACGGGGAAAGCGGGGCAGGTGCTGTTCGCCGACGACGAGCGGCCGCACGGCGGCGCGGGCGTCGAGGGCGGCTGGATCGTCGTCCCCGAAGGCCGCGTGGTAGAGGCGGATCGCTTGCGCGCGCGCGGGCGCCCGAACCGCAGCGATGCGATCGCCGCCGCCGCAGCAGCGTGTGCGCTCGGTGTCGAACCGGCAACGGCCGGCGCGGCGCTCGCTGCGTTCGAAACCGGCCGCCATCGGATCGAGGAGATCGCCGTCGTCGAGGGGGTCACGTACGTGAACGACTCGAAGGCGACCGACCCGCACGCGACGCTGGCCGCGCTCGAAGGGATGCACGACGTCGTGCTGATCGCCGGCGGGCGCAACAAGGGTCTGGATCTGTCCGAGCTCGCAGCCGCCGCACCGCACCTGCGCGCCGTCGTTGCGATCGGAGAGTCGGCCGGCGAGATCGACGCGGCGTTCGCACCGGCGGGCATTCCCGTGGAGAAGGCCGGTTCGATGGAGGATGCCGTCGCGCGCGCGCGCGAGCTGGCCGACGCGGGCGACACCGTCCTTCTTTCTCCGGCGTGTGCCTCGTTCGACATGTTCACGAACTACGAAGAGCGTGGGGATGCGTTCCGCGCTGCCGTCCATCGGATCGAGGGGAGCGACCAATGACGGTTCTCGAGCTCGCACGAACACCGGCCGGCTGGTTCGGCCGCACGCGCACGAAGACGGCGAAAGGTTCGACTGCGCGCATGACGACGAGCGCCGCGCTGGTGATCGGAACGACGGCGTTGCTCCTCGGCGGCGGGCTCATCATGATCCTCTCCTCCTCGTGGGTCTCCGCGTACGAAGCCGGCGCGTCTCCCTTCACGTACTTCATGCGTCAGCTGATGTGGTCGTTCGTCGGGATCGCGTGCCTCATCCAGCCCTCCGAGCTCGCGAAGCTCGCCCTCGTCCTCGTGGGCGCCGACATCTGCGTCCGCAAAGGCCGCCGGCTATGGACGATCAAAGACGTCGTGGTCCCGTACGGCATCATCGCCGGCGTCGTCGGGCTGCTCGTCATGATCCAGCCCGACATGGGAACGACGTTGATCCTGGCAGGGATCGCGTTCACCGTGCTGTTCGTCGCGGGGTCTCGGATCTCGGTGCTCGGCGGGCTCGGGGTCGCGGGGATCGGCGCGTCGGTGATGCTGTCGATGTCCAAGGCCTACCGGCGCGCGCGTCTTTTCTCGTTCACCAACCCGTTCAAAGATCCGCTCAATACCGGCTACCAAGCGGTCCAGTCGCAGATCGCGCTCGGCTCCGGCGGGCTGTTCGGCGTGGGCCTCGGCGCCGGGCGGCAGAAGTGGCTTTACGTTCCGAACGCGCATACCGACTTCATCTTCTCGATCATCGGCGAAGAGGTCGGGCTGCTCGGCACGTTCGCCGTTATCGCGCTTTTCGCCTTGCTGGCCTACGCGGGCGTGCGCATCGCACGCCGCGCGCCGGACAAGTTCGGACGTATCGTGGCCGGCGCTGTCACCGCGTGGATCGTCGGGCAAGCGGTGATCAACATGGGCGCCGTCACGGGTCTCCTGCCGATCACGGGGGTGCCGCTGCCGCTGGTCTCCTTCGGTGGATCCTCGTTGGTGTTCACCCTGACCGCGATCGGGATCTTGATCAACATCGGACGCCAAGAAGAGTGGCCGCCGAAGCGCGAGACGGCTCCGGTCTCAGCTCCGGCGAAGAAGGCGCCAACGCGCCGAGCCCCCGCACGTTCGCGAACCGTTCGATG
>VAYV01000129.1 GCA_005883175.1 Actinomycetota bacterium | reverse complement strand
GCCCGTGTTAGCGTTGAAACGTGATCGCAGCGATCTGGAGTGCTATCGCCATCCTCGCGGCTGGTCTCTTCAGCACGATCTACTACTTCAGCTTGAGGATGGACACAGGTTTCGGCCGTTTAGAGAGTCGCATGGATGAGGGGTTCGCCCGTGTCGATGCCCGATTCGACTCTTTGATCGCACGCATGGATGCACGCTTCGATGCCGTTACCGCCCGGCTCGACGCCCACATCGATCGCCACGCAGGCTGACTTCCGCGCGCGCAGGCCGCTCGGCTAGCATCCGCGCCATGAGACTTCAGGGGAAGGTCGCCATCATCACCGGCGCCGGCCAAGGCTTGGGGCGCGCGTACGCGCTGCGGTTCGTCGCCGAAGGCGCCAAGATCGCCATCGCCGAGATCAACGACGCCAACGCCGAGCAGGTCGCCAAGGAGATCGAAGCCGGCGGCGGCGAGGCGATCGCGTTGCACGTCGACGTTTCGGACGAAGCGTCGACACAGGCGATGGCCGACGCGACGGTCGAGAAGTGGGGACGCATCGACATCTTGCTGAACAACGCTGGGGTGTTCTTCGACCTCGAGCAGACGAACAACAGCCTCGAGTACCTCCGGAAGATCCTCGACGTGAACATGATCGGCCCGTGGCTCTGTACGCGCGCGGTGCTTCCCACGATGCGCGCGCAAGGCAAGGGGAAGATCATCAACCAGTCGTCGGGCGCGGCCTGGATGTACGCGGCCGCCGGGTACGCGCTCAACCCCGAGAAGGGCGAGCTGCCGAGCTTCCACTACTCGCTGTCCAAAGCCGGCGTGAACGCCTACACGCATTACATGGCCGCTGCGCTCGGCCAGTTCAACATAAACGTCAACGCGATCGCGCCCGGCGTCACGATGACCGAAGCGACGAAAAAGCATGTGCCTGAGTCGATGATGGGCATGATCAAGATGATGAGCGCGCTCCGGCGGAACCTCGAGCCGGAGGAGATCACCGGCACCGCCGTCTACCTCGCGTCGGACGACTCCGACGCCGTCACCGGACAAGTCATCCCGGTCGACGCCGGCGTCACGATGCTCGGCTGACCGGTTGACCGACTTCATCGCGATCCCGGAAGGGTACGGACCGCCGTTCCACAAGCTGCTCGGCGTGCGGATGGGCATCGGGCCGAACAAAGAAGGGGTCGCGTGGGTCGAGATCGACCCCGAGAAGCACTACGGCAACCGGTGGGCGCACGGCGGCATGGTCGGCGCGCTCGCCGACATCGCGAGCGGCATCGCGATCGGCCGCATGCTCGAGAACCCGATGAACGCGATCGACGGCACTATCGAGCTGAAGGTGAACTTTCTGCGCAAGGTCGTCGAGGGAGACCTGACCGCGACTGCTCGTGTTTTGCACTTCGGCAAGCGCGTCGCCGTGACGGAGGTCGACCTGACGAACAAAGACCGGTTGTGCGCGAAGGCGATCGCGACGTTCATGCTCCGGCGCGACCTCGACAAGCCCTAGACGGCTTCGTACACGTAGACCTCGGTGACGTACGGGAACTCGAACGTCTCTCGCCCTGAGAGGTCGGGGTGCTCGGCCGCGAGCGCGCGCACCTGATCGTCGACCTTCGTGCGCTCACCCTCCGGAAGCGCGGCGATGAAGGACGTCGACTCGACGCGGTCCACCAGCCGCTCGACGGTCATCGATTCCGCATGCTCCATCATCTCATCCGCGACTGGGGTGAACGACGTGCTTTCGTCGAGCGCGCGCTTCCACGTGCCGTGCCTGAACCGAGGGATCTTGACGCCGCCCTCACCCTCGTAGGGAAGGATTATGGCGGTGATGCGCGCGACCCAGTCGACGCGCTCGTCGCGAACGTTCCACACGATGCCCAGCCGGCCGTGCGACCGAAGAACGCGATGGATCTCCGACAAACGGCGAGGATCGGCACGCCGGGCAGCACGGCTGAGAACGTGCGTCGCATCCCTTCGACCGGTTCAACCGCGACGACATCGAGACCGCGCGCGACCAACTCTCGTGTGAGCTTCCCGGTCCCTGCGGCGACGTCGGCGACCAGGCCGTCGCTCAGGTGCTCCACGATGAAATCGATCGCTTCTATCGGGTACCCGGGCCGCGCGCGCTCGTACACGTCGGCGGCTCTGTCGAACCCGATCGCCGCCGACCGGTGAACGTCGCTCAAAGATCGACCCAGGAGACGTGCTTGAGCTCGGTGAACTCCTCGATGCCGTAGCGCCACTCACGTCCGACGCCGGACTGCTTGTAGCCGCCCCACGAGCCCATCGGGTTGAGCATCCCGCCGTTCACGCCGACGAAGCCGGTGCGG
This sequence comes from Actinomycetota bacterium, assembly GCA_005883175.1. Taxonomy (GTDB): domain Bacteria; phylum Actinomycetota; class AC-67; order AC-67; family AC-67; genus AC-67. The sequence continues at coordinate 6,615 of VAYV01000129.1, read as the reverse complement.
AGCCGCTTCGCCATCGCGATCGCGCGCTCACGGTTCGGCGTGATCACCGCACCGCCGAGGCCGAAAACCGAGTCGTTCGCGATCCGGACCGCTTCGTCCGCATCGCGGTAGCGCAGAACGCACAGCACCGGCCCGAAGATCTCCTCCTGCGCGATGCGCATGTCGTTGCGCACGTCGACGAACACGGTCGGCTCGTAGAAGTAGCCCTTCGGGAGATCGGGCGGCCTGCGCCCGCCGGTCACGATGCGCGCGCCTTCATCCAGGCCGAGCTTCACGTAGTTCTCGACGCGCTGCCGGTGCTCTTCGCGGATCAGCGGCCCGAGCATGACGCTGGGGTCGACGGGGTTCCCAATCTTCATGCTCGACACGGCCTTCACAACCTCGTCGACCACTTCGTCGTGCATGTGTTCCGGGACGAGCAGCCTCGTCGTGCAGCCGCACCCCTGCCCGGCGTGGATCATGCACGACCCCATCAGCCGCACACCGACGTCGGCCGGGTCCGCATCGTCGAGCACGATCGCAGCCGACTTGCCGCCGAGCTCGAGCTGCACCTTCTTGATCGTCTCCATCGCGAGCCGCCCGACCGCGCGCCCGCCCGACACCGAGCCGGTGAACGCGACCATGTCGACCATCGGGTTCTCGGCCAGCTCCTCGCCGACCGGGATGCCCCCGCCGCCGATCACGTTCACGACGCCGGGCGGTATCTCTGCTTCCTCCGCCGCGCGCGCGAGCTCGAACGCGTCGAGCGGCGTCCATGGCGACGGCTTCAGCACGACGGTGTTCCCCATCGCGATCGGCGGCGCGACCTTCCAGCAGTTCACGAAGAACGGATAGTTGAACGGCGTCATGCCGGTGACGACGCCGACCGGCTCGCGCACCGCAAGGCCCGCGAGCGGGAACGGCTGCGTGTTCGGCTTGAGAGGCTCTTCCCACGGGAAGTCCTCCGCCCAATCGGCTGCGAGGTTGAACGCGTCGATCGCCCACGCACCTTGCGCGCTCTTTGCGAGAACGACGGTCGAACCCACTTCTTCGATAAGCAGTTCGCCTATCTCCGTCTGGCGCGCGCGCAAGATCTCGCCCATGCGCCGGACCTTCGAAGCGCGGTCGACAACCGGCATGCTCGGCCATGGGCCTTCGTCGAATGCCTTGCGCGCGGCCGCTATCGCGCGCTTCGCGTCCTCGCGCGTCGGCACGGCGGCGGTCGCGATGACTTCTTCGGTCGCGGGGTTCAGGACCTCGATGGTCTCATCGCCGGCCGGCTCGAGCCACCGCCCGCCGATGAAGAAGCGGTCGACGTTGGCAGTCATAGCCCAACGATACGCGCGATGCGCTCCCGATGGTACGGCCCGTCGCCGAGGAAGACCTGCGCCGTCTTGATGCGCTTCAGGTACAGATGCATGTCGTGCTCCCACGTGAACGCAATGCCGCCGTGCCCCTGCACGCCCTCCCCCGCCAGATGCGCCAGCTGGTCCGAGCAGTACGACTTCGCGATGTGCGACGACAGCGCCGCATCCTCCGCGCCGCTGGCGACGGCCCAGCACGCGTAGTACGCCGCGGCGCGCGCGGCCTCGAGCTCGGTCGCCATCTCCGCGCACTTGTGCTTGATCGCCTGGAAGCTGCCGATCGGGCGGCCGAACTGCTCGCGCTGCTTCGAGTACTCGACGGTCATGTCGAGGATCTTCTCGGCCGCGCCGATCATCTCGGCACACACGGCCGCGGTCGCGAGCTGCAGGCCGGGGAACAGGAACGGCGCCTCCAACGGGTCGGCCACGGCGTCGTCGAACGAGACGGAGCCGGCGCCGCGCGTCGGGTCGTACGTCGTCTGTGGCGTGACGCGCGCGCCCTCCTCGACGACGAACCACCGGTTCTGATCGCCGACGCAGGCGGCGACGACGAACAGGTCCGCGGCCGGGGCGTCCAGGACGTACTTCTTCTCTCCGTTCAGGTGCCAGGTATCGCCGTCTTGCGTCGGGTGCATGTCGATCGACGTTCCGCCGAACCCTTGCGGCTGCTCGCTGACGGCCAACGCAGCGATCCGGTCGCCGCTCGCGATGCCCGGGAGGAGGCGCGCGCGCTGCTCCTCGCTGCCGTGCGCCAGGATCACCTGACCGGCCATGGCGACCGATGAAAGGAACGGCACCGGCGCGAGCGAGCGCCCGAGCTCGCCGAGCAACAAGACGAGATCCAGGAACGACTGCCCGAGCCCCCCGTACTGCTCGGGGAACGGCAGCGCCATCCAGCCGAGGTCGGCCATTTGCTTCCACAGATCGCGCGACCACCCGGCCTTATCGTCCAAGAACTCGCGCACGTGCGACACCGGACACTGCTTCTCCAAGAACCGGCGCGCTTCGTCGCGCAGTCCGTACTGGTCCGCCGAGAAGTCGAAGTCCACTAGACCTTCTCCTTGGGCTTCGGCGCCCACACTTCGCCCCGCGGCATGCCGAGCACGCGCTCGGAGATGATGTTCTTCTGGATCTCGCTCGACCCCGCCGCGATGGTCTGCGCGAACGACATCGAGAACCCGCGGTTCCACTTCCCCCCGTCGAAGCCGTCTTCGTCGTCGAGCATCCCTCCGAGGCCTGCGATCGCGATCGACGTCTCTTGGAATCGACGCACCATCTCGCTCCAGTAGAGCTTCGCGATCGAGCCTTCGACGCCCGGCCGCCCGTTCCGAAGGATGGAGGTCACCAAGCGGTATCCGATGTACCGCATGATCTCGACCTCCGCGTACGCCCTCGCGAGGCGATCGCGGAACGCCGGATGCTCGGCGACGGGAACGCCGTCGCGCATCGTTCGCTTCGCGCTATCGAACAGGTCGTTGAGCGAGTTCCGGAACCGGATCTGGTGCGCCAGGAACGCGGGACCGCGTTCGTTCGCCAACGTCGTGTTCGCGTACGTCCAGCCCATGTTCATCTCGCCGAGCAGCTGCGCGCGCGGCACGCGCACGTCTGTAAAGAACACCTCGTCGAACTCCGCTTCACCGGTGATCTGCTTGAGCGGCCTCGGCTCGATGCCCGCGCTGTGCATATCGACGAGCAGGTAGCTCAGTCCCTTGTGTTTCGCGACGCTCGAATCGGTCCGGCACAACAGCAGGCACCAGTCGGCAACGTGCGCGAACGAGGTCCAGATCTTCTGCCCGTTCACGATGAAGTTGTCGCCGTCGAGCACGGCTTTCGTCTGCACGTTCGCGAGGTCGCTGCCGGCGTTCGGCTCGCTGAACCCCTGGCACCACACCTCGCTCATGTCGAGGATCTTCGGGAGGTACCGCTTCTTCTGCTGCTCGCTGCCGTGCGCCATGATCGTCGGGCCCGCGAGGTTGATCCCGACGAAATTGATGAAGATCTGGGGCGCGCGCGCGGCGGCCATCTCCTCGTGGAAGATGATCTGGTCCATCAGCGTCGTGCCGCGGCCGCCGTAGTCCTTCGGCCACGAGATCCCCGCCCAGCCCGCCTCCGCGAGCCGCTTCTCCCACGCGCGCGAGAATTCCAGCCGCTCCTCGAAGGTCTTCGGCTCTTTGAATTCGGGTGTCCCCCAACCGGCGGGCAGATTGTCCCGTATCCACGCACTGATCTCGTGGCGGAACGCAGTTTCTTCGGGGCTGAAGGCCAGGTCCATCGTGGTCACGGATTCTATGCGGCACGGTGTAGCCTCGGCGTATCGGGTTGCGACTCGGGCACGGGGGCAGACATGGATCGCGCCGAACGGATTCAGCTCGCGAGAGATATATCCGACGCCTTCATCGAGCGACACGGCGAGGCCATCCTCGCGACCGGCATCCGGGGCTCGGTCGCCCGCCAGGAAGATGTCGAGCAGTCCAACCTCAACATGGTCGTCGTCACCTCGTCGCCCGACGTGGCCGTGTCGCGCGCGCTGCTGTACGGACCGATCGTGGTCGAGCTGTACGCCGTCGACGACACGGCCTACCTCGAAGACGCGCACATCGTGGGGCCCTGGTGGCCGGTGCGCGCGGATCAGTTCTCCCACCACCTAGCCCTGCACGACCCCAACGAGTTCTGGCGCTCGTTGCGCGCGGCGTACGAGGAAGCGATGACCGCGCAACCGGACGACGAGTTTTTGCGTGCGGAGACGGCGAACATCGCCCAAGCCGTGTCTTGGGCATACAAAGCGCGAGCAGCCGCAGGGAACTCCGACGAGATGGCGCGGCTCGCGATCGCCGAAGGTGCGCTGCGCGCGGTCCTTGCGATGGGGCTGCGCGCTCGCTTCGTCTTCAAGAACGTCGGCCACGCGCTCCGTTTCGCACCGCAGCTCCCGGGCGCGCCGGCGGGGTTCGGCCCGGCCATGCAACGAGCGCTGGCGAGCGGTATGGAGACGGACGAGGCTATCGGCGCGATCGAGGACGCGATCGAAGCGCTGCTCGAAGCTGCGGTCGCCAACAACGTACCGGTGATCGCGGAAGGAGCAGCCGACTTCTTGTGATCCTCGACGGGCACGCGCACGTAGAGCCGGAGCTCGGCGTCGATGGTCTCGTCGCGGCGATGGATGCGGCCGGCGTCGCGCAGGCGGTCCTGATCGGGGCCGCGCAAGAGCCGATCGGCAAGATCAACCCGCTGGGCCCGCCCATCTTCCGCGCATGCCTGCGCGTCCCTCCGCTGCGGATACCCATCTACCGCATCGGGCGCAGCACGATGCATCAGCACCGTCGTCCGGATAACTCCGTGGTGTTCCAAGCCGCGCGCGAGCATCCCGGCCGGTTCCTGCCGTACGCGTTCGTCAACCCGCTGCTCGGACAAGACGCGCACGACGAGCTGGATCGCTGCATGGAGCGAGGCGCGCGCGGGCTGAAGCTTCACCTCTGGTTTCACCGGTACCGCTTGCCCGATGCGCTGCCGGTCTTGGAGCGCGCGGCCTCCGCGCGTCTGCCGGTCTTGGCACACCTCGGTTTCGGTCCGCCCGAAGATGTCGAGATGGTGCTCGAAAAAGTGCCGTCGCTGAAGCTGATCCTGGCACACGCCGGCATCCCCCACTTCGAGCGGCTGTGGCGGCTGCCGGGCGTGCTGTTCGACGTTGCGGCGCCCCAGCTCGTGTCGCGCGGAACGATCAAGCGTATGGTCGCCGCCGTTGGGCCGTCGCGCGTCGTGTTCGGCTCGGACGCGCCGGTGGGGATCCGCGCGCGAGCCGGTGGCTACCGGTACAACCCGCCGCCGCTGCCGTCGCGGTGCTTCGGCGACACGCTGGCGTCTGTGCTCGACTAGCCGGGCTTGCTTAGCCGGCGAGGAACTCCATCGCCGTCGCTTTCCACAGCTCGGTCGACAGGCGGAGCGATTCCTGGTCGACGCGTTCGTTGTCGCCGTGGAACATCTGCGCGAACTCGTCGAACGGGATGCGCTCGCTGAGCAGCCCGTAGCCGTACGACACCGCGCCGAGGTTGCGCATGAAGCGCGCGTCGGTCGCGCCGACGATGAGGAACGGCACCGTGTCGGAGTCCGGCACGAGCGCGCGCGACACCTTCCGGAGCGTGTCCCACAGCGGTGTGTCCATCTTGCTCGCGTTGGAGGGCGAGTCGCTGTCGGCGATGATCGTCACCTTGTCGAACAGGTCGCCGAGCGCTTCCTTGAGCTGCGCGCGCACGTCGTCGCCCGAGTAGCCGGGCAGCGTACGTATGTCGACCTGGAGGTCGACCGTGTCGGGGATGACGTTCGTCTTCATGCCGCCGTGCATGATCGTCGGGGCGAACGTGGTGTGCGTGCACGCGCTGAGCATGCGCGCGAGGCCGACCGGCAGGTTCTCGCTCAGCTGTTGGAACGCGTCGGGGTCGAGCAGCGCCTCCGCCATGTCCTCTGGGAACTGCATGCGCTCGACGAACGCGCGCCACACGTCGTGGATCTCGGTCTTCGGCTGGAAGTCGGCGATCCGCTTGACCACTTCGGCGGCGGTGACGAGTGCGTTGTCGGTGCGAAGCGGCATGCTCGCATGGCCGGGGGTTCCGTGCACGCGGATCGTGCACCAGTACGTCCCTTTCTCTCCCACCATGACCGGCAGCTTCGGTCCGCCGGCCGTCGGGATCGGAAACCGCATCCCGCCGAACTCGGTGATGCAGTAGTCCGCGCGCACCGCCTTGCTTCGCGAGGTGCTTGAAGGCGACCGCCATCGACGAGGTGGTGTTGAGCATGTCGACCGCGCCGCGCCCCCACACCACGCCGTTGACGAGCTCGCCGCCGAAGGGATCGCGCTCCCATCCGTCTGGGTTCACCGGCACCACGTCGATGTGACCCATCAGGCACAGACTGGACGCGCGCGGGTCGCTGCCTTCGATCCTTGTGACCAAGCTGGCGCGGCCGGGAAGAGGCTCGAAGCGCTGGAGGTCGAGGCCATCGCCTTCCAAGTAGGTCGCGAGCAGATCGGCGTTCTTGATCTCCTCGCCGGACTCCTGGGTGCCTTGATTGACGCATCGATTACGGATGAGGTTCTGGAGCAGCTCGGTGACTTCGCCGGTCGGATCCGTCATGCCGCGAGCCTACTGCGCGCGCTGGGCGCGCGTTAGCCCTCAGACCGGCCGGAATATCGGTAAGAACACCGAACCCTCGTCGCGCGCCTCTTCCCTGAACGCCACGCGCACTTTCATCCCGCACCGCACGTCCTCCGGCGCGCACCCCT
>VAYV01000318.1 GCA_005883175.1 Actinomycetota bacterium | reverse complement strand
CGCGGAGGCGATCCGCGAGCTTCTGTTCCCGCGAGCAGCGTTGATCACGCCGAACACGGTCGAGGCGTCGATCCTGAGCGGGCTCGACGTCACGACCCGAGACGAGCAGAAGGAGGTTGCAGTTGCGCTCGCAGCGGACGGGCCGGAAGCGGTGCTCGTCACGGGGGGTCACCTCGAGGGTGAGCGCGTGACCGACGTGCTGTTCGCCGGCGGCGAGCTCATCGAGCTTGAGGGGCCGAAGGCCGGCGGCGACGACGTCCACGGGACGGGCTGCGCGCTGTCGGCGGCGATCACCGCCTTCCTCGCGCGGGGAGAGAGCGTCGAGACCGCGGTGCGCCGTGCGCGCGGGCTCGTTGCGGACGCGATCGCGCGCGCGGCTGCGCTGGGGAAGGGCGCGAAGGTGCTCGACGTGCGCGCTTAGATCGCGCGCTGGATCTTGCCTGCTTTGATGCAGCGCGTGCACACGTTCATGCGCTTGGCGTGACCCTTGACCAGCGCCCGCACCCGCTGGACGTTGGGATCCCAACGGCGCGACGAACGGCGGTGCGAGTGAGATACCTGCATCCCGAACCTCGGACCGCGGCCACAGACGTCACAAACGGCTGCCATAGCGGGGGCGGATTGTATCGGCCGCCGAAGGCTGCCACAACACCATCCGGGCCGCGAGAACGCGGTTTGATGTCCGTTTCCGCTGCTAGAGTGGCCGCGTGAGCCCGGTTCTTGACGCCGGCGCGCTCCGGCGAGCCGTCGTTGCGTCGCTCGATGATCTGCGCGCGGCGCGGGCGTTGATCGACGCCGCCAACGTCTTCCCGGTCGCGGACTCGGACACCGGGACGAACCTCGTGATGACGATGGAAGCCGTCGTCGCGGCGCTCGACCGCTCGTCGACCGAACCGCCCGCCGTCGCGCGCGCGGTCCGCAGCGGGTCGCTTGTGGGCGCGCGCGGCAACTCCGGGGTCATCCTGGCCCAGATCCTGCGCGCGTTCGCCGATGCCGTCGAAGCGGGGCCCGCCGACGCCGACCAGGTTGCGCGCGCGTTCAAGCGCGCGACCGAGCTCGCGTACGACGCGGTTCTCGAGCCGGCCGAGGGGACGATCCTGAGCGTCGTGGCCGCCGCGGCCGACGCGGCGCAAGGCTCGCACAGCGACGTCGCCGGCCAGCTGGTTGCGGCTGCGCGCGCCGCGGCAGAGGCGCTGGCGCGGACGCCCGAGCAGATGCCGGCGCTGGCCGCCGCCGGGGTTGTCGACGCCGGTGGGATGGGCTTGGTCGTCGTCCTCGAAGCGTTGGCGCGCGCAGCGGGCGGCGACGTCGGACGACCGCCGCCCCGCGCCAGCACCGGCGAGGTGTTGCCTCCCGTCCGTGACGAAGCGTCGGCCACGTACGCGTACGAGGTCCAATACCTCCTTCGCTCCGACGCGCCCAACCTGGACCCGCTCCGCAAGCTGCTCGGCGCGATCGGCGATTCGGTCGCGGTGATCGGCGGCGACGGCCTTTGGCGCGTGCACGTGCACACCGACGATCGCGCGCATGCCGTCTCGCTCGGGGAAGCCTTCGGCGAACCGAGCGACGTCGACGTCGTGGACTTCGCCGAACAGATCCGGGCGGCCAACGAGCGCGCGCTGGAGGCGAAAGAGTCAACGTCCGAGCAGACCGCGCGATAACGCTCGACGGCGCCGTGCGAGGGACGACCACCGACGAAGCGCTGCGCGACGCGATCGAGTCGGCACCGACGCAGGATGTGATCGTGTTGCCCAACAACGAAGACGTCTACCAGCGGGTGCTCCCGATGAAAGAAACGTTCACGCATCGGGTCGTCATCCTGCGATCGGCCGACGTCGCGCACGGGCTGGCGGCAGCCATCGCGTACGGGGACGCGCGCGACACCGACGCGGCGATCCGCGACATGGAGGCGGCGTTGCTTCGCGTCAAGACCGGGATCGTGCTCGTCGCCACGGACGCGCTCGAGACGCCGGCCGGCACCGCCGAGCCCGGCCATGCCGTCGGCATCGCCGAAGGAGCTGTCGTCACCGTGGGCGAGAACATCGTCGAGGTCGCGGCCGGCGTCGCATCCGCGCTCGTCGCCGAGCTCCGGGAGCTCCTGACCGTTCTGACCGGCGAGGGCGTGTCGATCGAAGAACGCGAGCAGCTGCGCGCGGCGCTCGCAACCGAGCTCCCGCGTACGACGATCGAGATCTACGACGGCGGCCAGCCCTTCCATCGGTACGTGATGGCGGCCGAGTGAGCGAACACTCCGGCAATGAGCTGCCCCCGGCGTCCGGCCCGCTGGATGGCCCGCTGTCCGGCGCCGGCATCGCCGGATTGTCCGGCGCGGTCGCGACGAGGCTCGCGAAGGGGCTCGGGGTCCGCACGGTGCGCGATCTTCTCGAGCACGTCCCTCGGCGGTACATCGACCTTTCGACGACGAAGAAGATCCGCGATCTGAAGATCGGGGAAGAGGCAACCACGCAGGGCACGGTCACACGAGTGGACGGCCGCTACGTCCGATCGAAGCGGCATCTGCTGACCGTCACCATCAAAGACGAG
>VAYV01000317.1:1501-3417 GCA_005883175.1 Actinomycetota bacterium | reverse complement strand
GCGCGCATCACGCAGACGATGACGCGGTTCAGGTTTGGCGATCGCGAAGCGCTCGGGTTGGCGGAGTACGTGGAGAACGATTGACCTCGATCGCCGAGTGGGCTGTGGGCGATTGGCCCGTTCGCGCAGACCTGCTCCGCGTCGAAGCCGACGCGTACATCTCGGACGCGCGCGCCGGCGACCGGTCGCTCCCGACGCGGTGCCCTCCATGGACCATCGACGACATCACCAAGCACCTGGCCGCGACGTTCCATCGATACGTCGAGCTGCTTCGCCGCAGCAGAACCGGGGACTTCCGGCCGCCGTTCAAGCCCGAGGATCTCGCGGAGGAGAATCTGCGCGCGGTGCGCGAGTTCAGCGGCGACCCGATCTCGTCCGCCTGCGAAGAGGTGGCGAGATTCATCTCGCTTGTTTCCGACCCGGCCGAGCCGATGATCAACCAGCGCGGGACGATCCCGGTCGGCCTGCAGATGTGCTTCGGGATCAACGAGTTCGCGATCCATCACGATGACGTGGCGGCCGCGCGAGGCAGCTCGTACAGACCCAGTGATGAGGTGGTCGGTGTGCTTCGCGAGACGTGGCACGCACTAACCGGAGGGGAGACGCCCCCCTCCGGGACCGATCCTTGGAAATGGATCCTCGCGAAGTCCGGCCGCTGATCGTCCACGAGGTCGTCTAGATCCTCGTTCGTGACCCTTCCTTCGTTCACATGTCACTCGATCGCGCTATACGCGATTAAGTGACATCCGGAACGTTTCGCCCGTGGCTCGACGTTGTGCGCGCGCTGCCCTGCGCTTGAGTCTTAGTCGGCGACGCGGAGCGCCACCATTACCCCGTCTCGGATCGGCAGGATCGACGATTCGTACCGTTCGTCCTTCGCGATCATCGCGTTGTGCTTTTTGATCGCCTCCGTCCACTGCGGCCGCTCGTCGCCCCTGTCGTCTACCGCGACCCGCCCGGACCACAGCACGTTGTCGCAGATGTACATCCCGCCGATCTTCACGCGGTCGCGCGCGGCCTCCCACGCCTCGGGATAGCCGTGCTTGTCGATGTCGCAGTAGACGATGTCCCAGTCGTTCTCGACGCCGTTGAACGCAGTCACCGCGTCGCCGACGTGGAACGTGATCCGGTCCCACAGCCCCGCGCGCGACAGGAACTGCTCGGCTTGCTTCGCGTTCTCGGCGTCGCCGTCGGTGCAGTGAACTTCGGCGCCGGGACCGGCTGCTCGAGCGAACCAATAGGCCGAATAGCCGTAGCCGGAGCCCAGTTCGAAGATGCGGCGGGCGCCGATCGCGCGCGCGAGGATCTCGACCGTAACGCCGACGTGCCGGTTGATGATGGGGAAGTGCTTCTCGGCGGCGAGCGCTTCCATCTCGAGCAGAACGGGGTCGTCGTGCCGTGTCAGCAGGCCTCGCATGTACTTTTCGACCTGTTCGTTGACGATCTGCAAGGTCATGGGAACCTCCAATCGACGGCGCCTGCTTACCGTAGCGCGATAGACTTCCCGCTCGCATGCCCGAACTAGACGCAGCGATCTTCGATTTCGGCGGCGTTCTTACGACGTCGATCCGCGCATCGTTCACGGAGTTCGAGCGCGCGCTCGAGCTCGACGACGGTACCCTGATCGAAGCGTTCCGCCACGAGGCCGAGAGCGGCGAACCGGACTTCTTCCTGCTGGAAAAGGGCCTGATCTCCGAGGCCGAGTTCTACCAGCGCATGCTGCAGCATCTCCGCGATTACACGGGCAAGGACATCCAGTTCCCCGGTGATCCGGTCGAAGTCAGGCGGATGCTGTTCGGCTCGATCCGTCGTAATGACCAGATGATCGCGGCGGCCGTTCGTATCGGCACGCACTACAAGACGGCGATCCTCACGAACAACGTCAAGGAGTGGACCGACTGGCGCGAGTGGGTGGA
>VAYV01000317.1:0-1495 GCA_005883175.1 Actinomycetota bacterium | reverse complement strand
GCAGCGTTCGTCGACGACATCCCGATGAACGTCGAGGGCGCCGAGGCCGTCGGCCTGCACGCGATCCGTTTCACGACGACCGAAGAAGTGATCGAGCAGCTGCGCCCGCTGTTCCCGCGCGCGTTCAGCGAGGACGCCGCTCGTGCGTGATCTGCTTCGCGGCTAACGCGCGCGCTTCGCTTGCTTCTTGAGGACCTTTTCGAGCGCCGATCCGACCTCGGCCGACATGGTGAGGCGGAAGGAAGCCAGCAGCGCTTCGTGGGCAACCGGGACCATCGCGCTCAGCGCGGCACGAACCTCGGCCCACCGCTCCTCCGGCTGACCGGCTTCATCGAACGGCTTCCATATTTCCTTCAAGAAGAGTCGCACGAACGCTTTCGCAACACCGTCCGCGTGACGTAGCAGCTCCTCTTGGACATCGATCAGTGACTCGACAGAGATTCCGAGCCGGGCGAGTGCTTCGCCGGCTCGCAACAGAGCCGGGCTGCGGACCTCGAATCGCCCGTCGGGCAGAGGAGTGATCAGTCCCAGACGCCGGGCGCGTTCGCCGCCGGTCGTGGCGTCGCGCGGGTCAACCCCGAAGCGCGCAGCCAGGTCGGCGGCTTCGAGGATCTGGGGTTGTTCGGAATCCCAAGCGCCTCGTAAGGCGCGCTCGAGATCGACAAGCTCGGCGGCGCGTCCTTCGGGGAGCGTTTTCAAGAGCCGTCCGATCGTCTTCAGGTTGTAGCCGTTGGCTTGCATGTCGAGGACGAGCTTCAGACGAGCGACGTGGTCGGATCCGTAGTAACCGGTGCGGCCCCGGACGGCCGGAGGGGGGAGCAGCCCTCGCGCCTGGTGCGCGCGGATATTCCTCGTGGTGACGCCCGTCGCGTGCGCCAACTGATCGATCGTGAGGGACTCGACGGTCGTCCCGTTCCCGTTCATGGGGATGATGGTAGAGAGAGCCTTGACTCTTGTCATCTACCTATGTTACATCAGATGATGTCAAGGTCGAGCAGAGGGACGATATGGTGGCTTTAGGGACCGTCCGGATCCTCCCCGTCGCGCACTCGACGGGCCTCCAATGGTTGTGGATCATCATCCCGCTGGCCGGCTTGGTCGCCGTCATCTCGTGGCTGATCAGGAGCGGCGAGCCGGACGGCGAGCACACTGGGATCCCGGGTTGGTTCGCGCGCGCGGCCTCATCGCTGCGGCGACTCAGCTCCCTTCCGCCTTGGGCGAGCGGCGGCATCGCGACGGGCGCCTGGACGCTCGGCGTCGCCGTGATCGGGTTCATCTGGGACGTTTCCTGGCACATCGACTTCGGGCGCGACCGGCAGCTCTTCACGCCACCGCACGTCTTGATCCTCACGGGGCTGCTCGGCATCGGCGTCGCCGGGATCTTCGCGATCGGTTTGGCTTCCGTTGAACGAACGAACGTGTGGCGACGCTTCGGACCCTTGCACGTACCGGTATCCGCGGCGGTCCTCGTCATCTTGAGCGGCGGCGCTGCGCT
>VAYV01000315.1:2707-3909 GCA_005883175.1 Actinomycetota bacterium | reverse complement strand
TTCCACGCCGACGACGCGCAGATCGGAGCGAGCAGCCTTGACCGCGGTCGCGACGCCCGAGATCAATCCGCCTCCGCCGACGGGAACGACCACCGTCGCTTCGCCGGCGTGCTCGTCCACGATCTCGGCGCCGACGGTTCCCTGTCCCGCGATGATCAACGGATCGTCGAAGGGGTGCACGAACTCCGCACCGGTCGTCTTCGCGTCCGAGTGGGCCAGCGCGATCGCCTCGTCCACCACTGCGCCCTCGAGATGAACCGTCGCACCGTCTTCGCGCGTCGCTTCGACCTTCGGCAGTGCCGCCGTCGCCGGCATGAATATCGTCGCTCGGTGGCCGGTCAAGCGTGCCGCGCGCGCAACGCCCTGTGCGTGGTTTCCCGCGGATGCGGCGACGACCTCTCCCCCGCGTTCGAGGCGCGAGAGCTTGTTATACGCGCCGCGGATCTTGTACGAGCCCGTGCGCTGGCGGTGCTCGGGCTTCAACAGGACCGTTCGCCCGGCCAGCTCGGACAACGAGGCCGACGCTTCCAGCGGCGTCGGAACGAGGACTTTCGTTAGACGTGCGCGCGCCTCGGCGATGTCGGCAGCGTCGATCACCGTGGGGGCACGTGATGCCGCTCGAGGGCCAGCTCGATGAGCCGGTCGATCAGCTTCGCGTACGGGATCCCGGTCGCTTCCCACAGCTTCGGATACATCGAGATCGGCGTGAACCCGGGGATCGTGTTGATCTAGTTCAGCATGACATCGTCGCCCTCGAGGAAGAAGTCCACGCGCGCCATCCCCGCGCAACCGATCGCGCGGAACGCTTGGACCGCGTACTTGCGGATCTGCTCCGAGATCGGCTCGGGGATCGGCGCCGGGATGAGCAGCTTGCTCCCCTCGATCAGGTACTTCGCTTCGTAGTCGTAGAACTCGTGCGCGGGGACCACCTCGCCGACCACGGACGCTTCGGGCTCGTCGTTCCCGAGGACCGCGCATTCGAGCTCACGGCCGTCGATCGCCTTCTCGACCAGGATCGTGCGGTCGTGGTCGAAAGCGCGCTCGATGCCGCGCTGGAGCTCCAGCGGCGTGCGGCACTTCGAAACCCCGACGCTCGACCCCAGGTTCGCCGGCTTCGTGAAGGCCGGAAGGCCGACCGCGTCTTGCGCGCGGCGCAGGACCGCCTGCGGGTCGCGCGCGAACTCGGCCTCGCTCACCGCGAT
>VAYV01000315.1:0-2631 GCA_005883175.1 Actinomycetota bacterium | reverse complement strand
GAACACGAGGTCCACGGGGCCCGGCGAGCCTTCGCGACCCGACGCCAGCACCTCTCCACCCTCGCGCAGGACGACCGCGCGTCCGTCCCCGACCTCCGGCAACGCGCCCTCGGCGGCTCTCAGCTCGCCGGGCGCGCGGGCGGGCAGCAGCCACTCCCCCGACTTCGTTATCGCGATCGGGAGGACGTCGTACTTGTCTTGATCGACGGCCGCCAGCACGCTGCGCGCGCTGACGACGCTGACTTCGTGCTCGGCCGACGTCCCACCGTACAGAACTGCGATGCGGAGCTTGATCATGGAAGGGCCTGCTCGAAGTCGGCGACCAGGTCGTCGATGTCCTCGATACCCACCGACACGCGCACCATCCCTTCGGTGAGACCGATCGATGCGCGCTGCTCGGGCGTCAGCTGCGTGTGCGTCACCGACGCCGGGTGCACGACGAGCGTCTTCGTACCCCCGAGGCTCGCCGCCGGGGATGCGATGTGCACGCGCTCGAGGAACCTCCGGCCCGCCGCTGCGTCGCCGGCGTCGAACGCGAGCATCCCTCCGAAGCGGTCGCCGAGCAGCTTGCGCGCGAGCGCGTGGTCCGGGTGGCTCTGCAACCCGGGATACAGGACGCGCGACACGGCGGGATGATCCTCGAGCGCGCGCGCAAGCGCCATCGCGTTCTGGCAGATGCGCTCGACGCGAAGGACGAGCGTCTGCACACCGCGCGCGACGAGCCACGCGTCGAACGGCGCCATCTGCCCGCCCGTGTCGATCGCGAGGTGGCGGATGGCCGCGATCCGCTCGCCGTCGCCGGACACGACCCCGCCGGTGACGTCCCCGTGTCCGCCGAGGTACTTCGTTGCCGAGTGGCAGACGAGATCGGCATCATGCTCGAGCGGACGCAGCATGACCGGCGGCGTGAACGTGGCGTCGACCACGAAGGTGGCGTCGCGCGCGCGCGCGATCGCGGCCAGGGCGTCGATGTCGGCGACGTTCATCGTCGGGTTCCCGATCGTCTCGCAGTACAACACTTTCGTGGCCGGCGTGAACGCGTCGTCGATCGCAGCGTGATCGGACACGTCGGCAGTCGTCACCGACACACCGGCGCGCGCAAGCGCGGTCCCGAACAAGCCGTGCGTCCCCCCGTACAGCTGCGCCGCGGCGACGACGTGGTCGCCGCTGCGAAGGAGCGAGAACAGGGTGCCGGCGATCGCGCCCATGCCGCTCGCGAAGCACGCGGTGGCCTCCGCACCCTCCAGCGAGGACACGACGTGGCCAAGTGCGTCGACGGTCGGGTTCGCCCACCGCGAGTACAGGTAGCCGCCGCTGATCTTCGTCTGGGCGACCGACGCGAAGTCGTCGATGTCGTCGAAGATGAACGTGGCCGATTGGTACAGCGGCGGCGACGCCGGATGCTGCCGCACGTCGGGGGTCTGTCTCCACCCACCGACCGCGCGCGTCGAGAATCCCGGCTTCTCGCTCATCCGTCGCCCAGGATCCCCATGAACTCCGGCTCGGCCTCGCGCGTCAGCAGGCTGTCCACCATCTCCTTCACGTCGGCCCCTTCGTACAGAACCTTGCCGACGCGGCTCGCGATCGGCATGTCGCACGAGACGCGCCCCGCCATCGCCAAGATGCCGGCGCACGACTTCACACCTTCGGCGATCATGTTCATCGACGCGATGATGTCGTCGAGCTTCCGTCCCTTGCCGAGCTCCTCGCCAACGTGGTGGTTCCGGCTCTGCTTGCTGAGGCACGTCGCGACGAGATCGCCCACCCCGGCCAGACCCGCGAAGGTCAAGGGATCGGCCCCAAGCCGCACGCCCAGCCGCGTCTCGACTCCGCAGACGTCGGTGTTGGTGTATACGCGAAACGTCGGCGCGTGGAACAGCCGCTGCAGCGCGTGTGCACGCGCCTCGTCGCGGCACGCGACCACCGACGCCCCCGGCAGCCCCTTCGCCACTTCCTTCGCGAGGTTCGGTCCGCTCAACACAGCGACGCGGTCGTCGGAAACCCCTGCCGCTTCCGCGGCGACCTCCGACATGCGCATGAGCGTGTCCCGCTCGATCCCTTTGGTCAGGCTGACGAGCATCGCGTCTCCGTTCAGCATGGGAGCGATCTCGACGACCTTCTCGCGGAACGCGTGCGACGGGATCCCGAGCACGACCACCGGCGCGCGCGCCAAGGCTTCCTCGAGGTCGTGCGTGGCGCGTAGCGACGCCGGGAGCGTCACGCCGGGTAGGTAGGAGGAGTTCGTGCGCGCGCCGTTGATCTCCTCGACCGTTTCCGCGCGGCGTCCCCAGATCGTCGTGTCGACGTTGTTCGCCGCGAGCACGCTCGCGAATGCGGTCCCCCACGAGCCGGCACCGACGACCGCAACGTCGCTCACGTCTGCGCGCCCGTCAGCTCGGGCACGGCGGCGCCGTCTGGATGGACCTTGTGGAGCTCGCGCACGAGCCGGTCGATCTCGGCCATCACGCGGTCGGTCACCTCGCGCAGGGCGTCGGGATCGTCCTGACGTCCCGCGAACTCGTCGAAGCGCATCGGCTCGCCGACCTTCAGCATGATCAGACGATGACCCCGGTACTTCCACTTGCGTCCCTTGCCGATCAGCCACTGCGCACCCCAGACCGCGACCGGCGT
>VAYV01000314.1 GCA_005883175.1 Actinomycetota bacterium | reverse complement strand
CGCGCCACGCGTACGTGCTCGGCTCGAACGAGGCGTTGGTCAGTAGGTTCGGCGCTTCGGAGACCCACGGAACGAGCACCTGGATCCCGACCGTGAACGCCAAGCTCGTCACGGACTGGTTGTCCGCGATCAGGGCGAAGCGCTGCGAGTAGTTGCCCGGCGGCATATTGGCGGCCGAGAGCGGCACGTGGAACTCGGCGACCTGGCCCGGACCGACCGAGGACTTCGTCGGGTCGGTCGCGTTGCGCGCGACCGATGCGGGCCGGGTCGAGCTGATCCACGTGCTGGTGGCAAACGAGCTTGCCGAGTTCGTGGCCAGGTGGACGTTCCCACCAACCGGCCAGGACGCCGTGCCGGTGTTCGTGATGCGGACGGAGATCGTCTTCGATTCGCCCGCGTACATCGTCACCGCCGACGGCGCGCTCTGAAGGACGCCGCGCCAGTACAGCGGCGTGAACCAGTTCCCTTGCAATCCATTCGAGCGGCCCGGCCACGCGAACGCGTTCATGAACCCGTAGCCCGTCAACGTCGTCGTGCCCTTCGTTCCGATGATGTTCATCTGTAGGACGCGGCCGCCCCAACCGCCGTAGCCGTTGCGCTGTGTCACTGTGAGGTCGATCAGCCGCCCGATCGACGGCCATCTCGCTTCGATCTCCGATACGGTCATCGACGCTGTCCAGTCGTGGTGCGGGCTGACCGAGTCGGTCGGGTCGGGGACCGCCTTCTGATAGGGAAGCGAGCTCGCCGCCGTGTACCCGCCGGTCGACGACGAGTACTCCGCGAGGATCGGAGAGCCGTTGTACATCAGCACCTTGCCCGCCGTCGCGTCGAGCGCGCTGTTGGTGCTCGACGACTCGAGGACCGTGACCGACGAGGTCGGGCTCGACTTCGTCCCATATCCACCGTAGCTCTGGCACGACGTGGTGACGCAGATGTCGTAGCTCGAGCCCGCCGCGCGCGACGAATCCTTACGTCGAGCGGCGTACGTGCGCGCGGCGACCGCTTGCGCTTTGAGCTCTTCGGCCGGCCAGCTCGCAGGAGATTCGCGGGGCACGACGCCGTACAAGTACTGCTGCATCGTCAGGACGTTGATCGAGTTGATCGACGAGCCGCCCTGGTGCGCCTCGATCGCGCCGCGGTAAACGTGGATGCTCCCGCCGTGATAGTTGGTCCCGTCCCACGTCTCTTTGAAGTAGCGATAGGTCGCGTCGCTCGTCGCGATGATGGAGTTGTTGCTCCACCGCGCGGTGAACGGCTGATCTGACGAAGCGATCACGTCCGACGACGTCTCCAGCAGGACGCGGATATCTTCCGTCGACGCGCGTGCGCCGAGCGTTGTGCCCGGATAGTAGGTAGAGAGGATCTGCGTGTACGTCTTGCCTTGGTCGGCCAAGCCTTTCGCGCCCCACTGGCCCATGCCGCGCCCGTGGCCCCATCCGTGGCCGGGGACGACGATGCGCGCGCCCTCAGGCAGGGGAGCTTGCTGCGCGCGCGCCTGCGTGACCGGGAAAACGCCGGTCAGCGCGCAGATCATGGCGACGACGAAGCAGCGGCGAACGATGAGGCTCTCCCTCCGAGGACGTGCGAGCGGCGCGGACTCGCGCCGTCTTGATGGAGCGTCGGAGGAAGAGAAAGCGTTCTTTAGCTCTCAGGGCGACAGTGCCCTCAATGATTGACGATACCGATCAATACTTAACAGCGAGGAGAATTACACGGTTGTGATTCAGATGGTGACGACGTTGTCTCCGCGCAGGCCGCGACGGCCCAATGCATTGCGAGTGTCCACCACCAGGCGCGCGCGGCGCGCGATCAGCTGGTGATCGAATGCATCGTGGTCGGCAAGGATCAAGACGCAATCGGCGGCGGCGAGCGTGCTCTCGTCGAGGGAAACAGAGTCGAGCTCGATGCCTTCGTCGCGTAGCGACGGGACGTGGGGGTCCGAGTATGTCACGACGGCACCGTGCTGCTGCAGTCCTCCGATCGTCTCCTTCGCCGGCGACTCGCGGAAGTCACGAACGTTCTTCTTATACGCCACGCCGAGCACGAGAACGTTCGACCCGCGCAGAGCTTTCGCGTGATCGTTGAGCGCGTCCTGCACGCGCGAAACAACGACCTGAGGCATCCGCGAGTTGATCGCCTCGGCCAGCTCGACGAATCGTGTTCCTTCGCCCGTGACGCGCGCCGCCCACTGGAGGTAGAAGGGATCGAGTGGGATGCAGTGCCCTCCCACGCCCGGCCCCGGATAGAACGGCATAAACCCGAACGGCTTGGTGGCGGCGGCGTCCACGACCTCCCAGATGTCCACGCCGATCGCGCGCGCGATCGTGCTCATCTCGTTCACCAGCGCGATGTTGACCCAGCGGAACGTATTCTCGGGCAGCTTCGCCATCTCGGCCGTGCGCGCGCTCGAGACCGGGTGCACCTTCTCGATGAAGCGCCGGTAGACGAGCTCGGCGGCGGCGGTGCTTCGCGGTGTCGCGCCCCCGACGACGCGCGGGATGTTCGCCGTGCGGAACGAAGCGTTCGCAGGATCGACGCGCTCCGGCGCGTACGCAAGCAGGAAGTCGTCCTCCAGCTTCAGCCCGCTCTTCTCCAAGATGGGCCGCAGCGTGTCTTCGGTCGTCCCCGGGTAGGTGGTCGATTCCAAGATGACGAGCTGCCCTCGCCTGAGGCTTGCGGCGATCGTCTCGCCGGCGCGCTCGATGTAGCTGATGTCGGGAAGCTTCCCCACGGCGAGAGGAGTCGGCACGCAGATGAAGATCACGTCGGCTTCCGACAGCTTCGCCGGGTCGGACGTGAAGCGCGCGTCGATCTCGGCCAGCTCGTCGTCGGCGATGTCGTCGATGTGCGAGCGCCCGGCGCTCAGCGAGTCGATCACGCTCT
>VAYV01000312.1 GCA_005883175.1 Actinomycetota bacterium | reverse complement strand
TCACAATCAGCGGTCACGCCGCTCTTGTTGGGCGCCGGGAATGTCGTTCTTGAGGCCGGTGCTAGGCTTCCGCCCGCATGCCTTTCACCCCACGTGATCTCCTCTACCGCACCTACGAGAGGCGGCTCGAATCCGTCGTCCGCCACGGTCCGATCCCCGAACACGTCGGCGTGATCCTGGACGGGAACCGTCGCTGGGCGCGCGCGATGGGTTACGCCGACGAAGCCGAAGGGCATCGTCAGGGCGCACACAAGATCGACGAGCTCCTCAGCTGGTGCGCCGAGCTTCAGATCCCGGTCGTGACCCTTTGGCTCCTCTCGACGGAAAACCTCGAGCGCGATCCGGCCGAAGTTCGCGAGCTGCTCGAGGTGATCGAAGAGAAAGTCAGCGCGCTTGCGCGCAACGAGCGGTGGCACGTGCGCGCGCTCGGCACGCTCGAGCTGTTGCCGGAACGTACACGGCAGGTCCTCGAAGAGGCGACGGAAGCCTCGATGGGTCGCGAGGGCTTGCTCTTGAACGTTGCCGTCGGGTACGGAGGGCGGCAAGAGATCGCGGATGCGACCAAGACGTTGCTGGAGTCGTACGCGGAAGAAGGACTCGAACTCGGTGAGGCCGCGAAGCGCATCACACCCGACGAGATCGCACGCTACCTATACACGGCCGGCCTCCCCGACCCCGACTTGATAATCCGAACGTCGGGCGAGGTTCGGCTCTCCGGTTTCCTTCTCTGGCAGAGCGCGCATTCCGAGTTCTACTTCTGCGACCCATACTGGCCGGACTTCCGCCGCATCGACTTCTTGCGCGCCGTCCGCGAGTACCAGCAGCGCCACCGCCGCTTCGGGCGCTGACTGGCGAACGCACAGCCCGGAACCTGGGAAGTTCAGGCGCCACACATCCCTGACGTGCAGGGGACCGCGTTGGGCGCGGCGAATCATTGTGGTAACGACAACCATGCGCGCCCGCAGCTTGCTCCTCGTCCTCGCCGTGATCGTCACGATCGCGCCGGTTGCGCGCGCCGCCGGCCCGGTCGGCACGCCCGACAGGAGCGTCGAGCCGGTCATCCTCACCGGCCAGCAGTTCCCTTCATGGTCGGCCGGCCCGGACGTTACGCTCCGCGAACCGCAGATCGCCGACGACAGTGCGACGCACAAGCAGAGCCAGTGCTACCAGCCCAACTCCAACCCGTACGACCCGAAGGACAACGGCGACCACAGCTGCTACCAGGACTCGCGGATCCCTCGGAACCCGAACGTCGGGGCGCAGGTCGACCGGCTGCTCGGATATCGATGGGACACGAAGCATTCGCGCTTCGTCCAAATCCCGTTCCAGGTCGACGAGAGGTGGACGCGCTACATCACGAACAACGCGTCCGGTTTCGCGTTCTACTCGGCCGCAGACCAAGAGACTACGTACGCGTGGGACACCGAGCGCTTCCGCTACAGCGGAGACCAATCCGAATACGCGCCCGGCGGGAACCCCTGTCTCTCGGAGCCTGCCCGCGTGAAGAACGCGAGCGGCCGGTGGGTGATGGGCCCCTCGACAACGGCCGACCCGGTGAAAGGTCTGGATGACAACGACGAGCTCGTGTTCATGGCGAGCGATGCCGGCCCGCAAGCGCCGGCCGGCACTCGGCTCCCGGCTGGGATCGCGTCCTCGTACGAAGTGTTGGTCGGTGATCCTGCGAACCCAACTCAGCCGACGTTCGCGTACGTGATGCTCGCCA
Source organism: Actinomycetota bacterium (assembly GCA_005883175.1). GTDB lineage: Bacteria > Actinomycetota > AC-67 > AC-67 > AC-67 > AC-67. The sequence continues at coordinate 1,393 of VAYV01000312.1, read as the reverse complement.
ACGCGAATGGCCCCAAGCCCGCGTTCAACGCGTCGAACGGGTACGTGCGCTACTTACGAGACCCGAACGCCGATATGTTCGCGTATTCGCAAAGCTCGTACGGCGACTACGTTGATGACGCAGCTGCGCATCTCACCGAACGATACGGGCCTTTCGGCGCACCCCAAGCTCGGGCCGGACATCGTCGATCAGTGGAAGGCGCGCGCATTCCAACAACGTCCCGGCGGAACGACGCCGTGCTGCGGCTACGAAGAGGAAGTCAACAACTGGGGCGGCTCCTCGATCCTGTTCGGCGAACGCATCGGTCCGGTCCGCGCCATCCGAGCAGCCTGGGGCGCCGATTCTTCGACGAACAACATCAAGACCGAAGTTTTCTACCGCGACGTGATCAGCTTCCAAGACAATTTGCGCGTGCACGTGATCCCACCGTTCGACGGGATCTATCAACAGTGGGACTACAACGCAGGCAAGATCACGACGTACTACAACCCCGTGCAGTCGAAAGGCGTGCCGATCGACGGGAAGACCGACGAAGCGGTCGGCAACTCGTACCTGCACCTCGCGCAGGATCGCGTCGAGGTCCAGGACGGCGACCATCACGTCGTGGTGCCGCTGGCCGGCGGCGATCCCAACTCATGCTCGTTCGGAGGCCAAGACGGCATCTGCAACGACGTCGACTTCCCGGACCCGACGTTCTCCGGGCCAGCCGGGACGCTGAATTGGGAGGAGCACGCCGGGCCGTACGGATCCGTTGTCACGAGATATTCGGTACGACAACACACCGCCGGCGATGCGTACTCGCTGCTCGCCGTTCCCTACTACCGGGACGACTCGTGCTTCGACGACGGGACCGGTTCCGACCCCGGGCCGCACCTGCGGGGCCGCTCGATCGATCGGGGCGCCGCGCGCGCGGACCACAACGAGACCTGGCAAGGCGACGCGTCGACGTATCTCGATCCTGCGACCGGGACGTACAAGCCCCGCGTGTGCTGGAAGCCGTCCGACGGCGACCCGTCGTTGGATCCGGCGGGCGCGCGGAAGTACTGGCAAGGCGACATCGGGACGAGCGGCCTGCACCTGGACGTCCCGCTGGTGTTGATCGCGCGCCCCTTCGCATAGACCGTTCGCAAGGCCTGCCAAGATATGAGAACGCCGCTTGGCTTCGACCTCGCTCACACCTCAAGCGGTCTATCATTTAGTGAGAAGGGGCAATCATGGCCCAACTGAAGACTCGCAACCCCCAACGCGTTGTCGCCTACACATTTACGATCGTCCTTTGTTTGTTCGCTGCAGTAGCAGTGTGTTGGGTATCGCTCTACTTTCTTGCAGCTGCGTTCTCGTCTTTCGCAGATAGCCCTCCTACGCTCGCGGGGGGTCTTACGCAGCTGCTTAT
>VAYV01000311.1 GCA_005883175.1 Actinomycetota bacterium | reverse complement strand
GCCAGTCGCGGCGGCCGATCCAGCTCATGCGCACGCCCATCGCGTGGAATTCCGCGCGCCGGTTCTCGACGAATCGCTCGGTGTCGTTCAGCAGGAACCGCACCTCGGACTTCGGGCGCCGCCAGTTCTCCGTCGAGAACGCGTACAGCGTTAGGAACTTGATCCCGAGCTCGACCGCCGCGTGCACGGCGCGCCCCACGGCCTCTTCGCCGGCCCGGTGCCCGTCGGTACGCGGCAGGCCGCGCTGGGTCGCCCAGCGCCCGTTGCCGTCCATCACGATCGCGACGTGCGCGGGAACCTCTGATGAAGCGGCGCGCGGCATCAGCGCGGGACGTACGCCCACGCGCGCAAAGGGCGGTTCAGGTGGTACTCGAGGTACGCGCGCACCAAGCTGGAGCCTTCCGCGCGCGCGCCCAGATCGGCAAGGTCCGGCTCGCCGTCCAACAGCGCCGTGAGGTACGGCACCGTCCCTTCCGCGACGCGGATCGTGCCGCCGGTGCGGCAGTTGTCGCACACCATCCCGCCCTGCTGGATCGAGAAGCGCGCGACGTCCGGCTTGCCGCACTCCGCGCACGCGGTCAGCGCCGGCCGGAAGCCGGCCAAGGAGGTCATCCGCAACAAATAGGAGTCCGCGACGGCCCCTGCGTCGGACGACGGGTCGATCAGCCGGCGGAGCGACGTCAGCAAGAGCATGAACATGCGCGTGTTCGGCTCGCGATCTTCGATCACGCGATCGGCCGCTTCAAGGATCATCTCGCCGGCGGTGAAGCGGTTGTAGTCACCGCGCAGCTCGCGGAACGACGTGATGATGTCGGCCTGGGTGACGATGTCGAGCTCGCGGCCCTTGTACAGCAGCAGGTCGACGTGCGTGAACGGGTCGAGGCGCGCGCCGAACTTCGAGCGCGTCTTCCTGATGCCCTTCGCGACCGCCCGGATCTTGCCGGTCCCCTGCGTCAGGACGGTCACGATCCGGTCGGCTTCGCCGAGCTTCATCGTCCGAAGGACGATCCCTTGTTCCTTGTAGAGCGGCATGCTGGAGGAATCTTACGCGTTGTTCGTGCCTCGTTTCCCTCACTCGGCGACCGGGTACATGCCAAGCGAAAACCGATCTCGGGAGGTCGCCATGGCGACGGACGCCATCGTCTTGCTCAAAGAGGATCACAAGAAGGTCCAACAACTGTTCAAGCGGTTCGAAGGGCTTCGATGAAGCCGGAGGACGAGCGATTCGATGCGAAGGTCAAGGTGCTCATGGAAACCGTCCGGCACCACATCAAGGAAGAGGAAGAAGAGCTGTTCCCCGCCCTTCGTGAGCTGTTCGGGCGGAAACGGTTGCAGGAGATCGGCGACGCCCTGAAAGAGGCCAAGAACTACGCGCCGACGCGGCCGCATCCGCGCGCCCCCGACACTCCGCCGCTTAACGTCTTCGTCGGCGCCACCGCCGCGGCGGCGGACAAGGTGATCGACCTTACGAGGGGCGTCGTGAAGAAGGTGACCGGCGGGCGCTAGTGGCGAGGCTGCGCCTGTAAGACTCCTCCACCAATCGGCCTTGATCGGTTATGAGGTATCCGGCGATTCAGTAGCCGAGGCGCTGCAGCGCGCGCGGGTCCCGCTGCCAGTCCTTCTGAACCTTGACCTGCAGGACCAGGAACACCTTCTGCCCGAGCAGCCATTCGAGGTCTTGGCGTGCGCGCGTGCCGATCTCTTTCAGCATCGCCCCACCCTTCCCGATGACGATCCCCTTCTGCGATTCACGCTCGACGAAGACCGTCGCGTGGATCTCGAGGATCTCGTCGTCGCGCTCGATCACCTCCTCGGTGCGCACAGCGATCGAGTGTGGGATCTCCTGCCGCGTCAGCTGGAGCGCCTTCTCTCGGACGATCTCCGCGAGCAGAACATCGCGCGGTTGATCGGTGACCATCCCGTCCGGGTAGTACTGCGTGCCTTCGGGAAGCTGCTCGACCAAAAGCCCTTGTAAACGGCCGACGTTGGTCCCGCGCGCAGCCGACACCGGGATGATCTCCTTCCAGTCGCCAAGCTCCTCCGCCGCTTGCAGCTGGGGGACGAGCTGCTCGTTGCGCGCGGCGTCCATCTTGTTGACGACGCAGATGGCCGGCGTATGCGTGTTCAGCACCGCGCGCGCGACGAACTCGTCGCCGCTGCCGACGGGCTGGGTCGCATCGAGCATGAACACGATCGCGTCGACCTCGCGCAGCGTGTGATGGACGACGTCGTTCAGCCGTTCGCCCAACAACGTCTTCGGCTTGTGGAGCCCGGGCGTGTCGATGAATACGATCTGCCATCCGTCGCCGGTGATCACGCCGCGGATCGCGTTGCGTGTCGTCTGCGGCTTCCGTGACGTGATCGCGACCTTCCGGCCGACGAACGCGTTGAGCAACGTCGATTTCCCGACGTTCGGGCGGCCGATCAGCGAGACGAAACCGGAGCGGTAGGGCTGCTCGCCCATCAGGCGTGCGCGCCGTCGCCGGATGCGGCTGTTTCGGGGTTCTTGCGGATGAGCACCTGGGCGATCCGGCGGCCTTGCACGCGCTCCGCGCGGAAGGTCAGGCCCTGGAACGTGACCTCTTGCCCGCGTGTCGGCACCGCACCGAGCAGGCCGGCCATCAGCCCGCCGACGGTGTCCCACTCCGCGTCG
>VAYV01000105.1 GCA_005883175.1 Actinomycetota bacterium | reverse complement strand
GACGGCTTCCATTTGGCCGGCAACGACATCCTGGTGAAGCAAGCGGTTCAGCCTGCCATCGACCAGCTCATGGCCGTTTTGAAGCAGGCCGGCATGACGATCTCGGTCGCGCAAACCGAGGCGCTGGGCGACCTGCGCTCGGCGACCGCGTTCGACCTGTCGTGGCTGACCCCGAACGGGCTCGTGCACATCACGGTGGGTCACGCCGACGCGGCGGCGCAGTCGGTCGCGGCGCCGGTCATCCCGCCGCCGCCGGGTGGGAACTTCCCGCCACCGCTCGTCGGGCCCACGACGGCTCCCGGTCCGAACATCGTCCCGCCGGTGAACCAGCCGCCGACGCTTGTCCCGCCGACCCCGGGCACGACGGGGCCCTCATCGAACTTCATCTACCGCCGGCCGGGCGCCGACGTGGCGCGCGCGCTCCACACCGTGTATCTCATATTCCTCGTGGGCGGCTTGATGAGCTCCCTGCTATACCCCATGTTCGTGAAACGCGCGCCGCACCTGACGCCGGCCTCTGCTCGTTTGAAAGGAGCACTCTGATGATCAGTACCCGGTACCGCGTCGCAACCGCGTTCACGTTGATCGTCGCGGGGATCGTCGTCGCGATCATCGGCTACCTCGGCGTCAGCAAGGAGACGGAGGTGGCGTTCCAGCTCCCGTACTTCGCGAGCGCAGGCGTCGGGGCGTTGATGCTGCTCGGCTTCGGCGGCATCCTGCTGCTGAACTCGCAGCTCGAGACCGACAGCGACCGCATGGAAGAGCTCGAGGAAGCCGTGCGTCAGCTTGCGAACGAGGTCGGCCGCCTGGTCGACGAGCTCACGCCGCAGCGCGGCACGCGCCCGGCGCGCGCGGTGGCGGCAGAGAAAGAAAAGGCCGCCGCCGGCGAAACCACGTCGAGCGGCACGCGCACGCGTCGCACGAAAGCTGTCGTTTCTAAGGAGTAACCGACACCAACGCCGCGCGCACGGCTGCGTCGTCGGCCGGCGCAACCGTCCGTAGATCGAGGACGAGCATCCCGCGCTCGACGCGCGCGACGATCGGCGGTTCCTTCTCTCGCAATCGCGTGGCGAGCACCTGAGGCTTGTCGGAGTGCACTGCGATCAGCGCGGTCTCGACCGAGCGTCCCGGTAGCGAGCCGCCGCCGGTCACGCTGGCGCCGTCGATGACGATGACTCCCGAGATCCCTTCGCTCACGCTGTTCGCGCGCGCCCTGATCTCTTCCGCCGTCGCCTGCAGCATCGACCACGCCGGGATGTGATCGCGCATGCCGCGCGCGTGGGCCCACAGCGTCGCTTCCATCGTCGCCAGCGTGAGCTTGTCCGCGCGAACCGCGCGCGCGATGGGATGCCGGCGGCACCGGTCGATCAGGTCGGCGCGTCCGGCGAGGATCCCGGCCTGCGGGCCGCCGAGCAGCTTGTCGCCGCTGAACGACACGAGGTCGGCTCCTTGCGCAAGAGCGCTGCGCGCGTCGGGCTCGTCGGAGAGCGCACCTTCCTCCGGTCCGAGCAGGCCGCTCCCGATGTCGAACAGCAGCGGGACCCGAGCCTCCTTGGCGATCACCGCGAGATCGGCGACGCCGACCGAGGTGGTGAAGCCGACGACCTGGTAGTTGGACGGGTGCACCTTCAGGATCAGCGCGGTGCGGTCGTTGGCGGCGCGGCGGTAGTCGCGCTCGTGCGTGCGGTTGGTCGTTCCGATCTCGCGGAGGAGCGCGCCCGAGGCCTCCATGACGTCGGGGAGCCGGAACTCGCCCCCGATCTCGATGAGCTCCCCGCGGCTGACGATCACCTCTTGTCCCTTCGCGAGTGCGGCCAATGCAAGCAGCAGGGCTGCCGCATTGTTGTTCACGATCAACGCGTCTTCCGCTTCGGTGAGCGCGGCGGCGAGGGTTGAGGCGACCGGCGCGCGCGTTCCGCGCGCGCCGGTGGCAAGATCGAACTCCAACGCGGCGGTCCCGGCCGCCTCTACGGCGGCCGCGACCGCCTCCTCACCCAAGGCTGCTCGGCCGAGATTCGTATGGATGACGACGCCGGTCGCGTTGATGACCCGCCGGATGCGCGCCGCTTGCAGCTGCTCGGCCGCGGCTTGAACGATCGCGCGGACGTCGCCGGCGTCGCCTCCATCCAACGCCCTCGCGCGCGCGGCTGCGACCTCGCGGCGGACCAGCCATCGCGCGACGAGCGGGCCGATGTCGTTCAACGCATGCACATCGCGCAAGACTTCGTCGACTTGCGGAAGGTCGCGGAGGCCGCTCATCCGAGGTCGGGCTCCTCGCGTTCGGCTGCTCGAAGAAGATCGCCGACCGTGTCGCGCGCTTTCCCGATCGAGTTCTCTTCGCGTTCGAGCTCCGTCAGGAACGATTCGAGCGCTTCGGTGGCGTGGCGTTCCGATTCGGGATCGACGTGGCCTCGCTCGGCGTTCGCGTACTGGCGGCCGAGCTGGAAGATCACTTGGCGAGCGGTGCGGATGATCTGAAGGATCTCATCCATCGCGAAGATCTCGCCGGCGTGGTCGACCGTCGCGCGCCGTGCCTCGGTGAGCATCAGCCGGGCCGGTGACTCCGGGTCGGCGTAGAGGGCGAGGAACGCGAGCGTTGTGTGGCGCGTGCTTGCACGCACGAGCGCGCGTACGTCGTCGGTCTGGCGCGCGACCGCCGGAACCTCGCGCACGATCGCGTCCATCGTGACGTCGAGGATCTCTTCGAGGTGCTGTTCCACCACGCGCGCGACCAAGCGGCGGATGTCTTCCATCACAGGCCCATCGTGCGCGCGATCACCAGCCGCTGGATCTCGCTCGTTCCCTCGACGATGCGCAGCATGCGAACGAACCGGAAGATGCGCTCCACCGGCCCTTCGGCCAGGTAGCCCATCCCGCCGAAGATCTGGACCGCGCGGTCGGCGACGCGGTTCACCATCTCGGTGTTGTAGAGCTTCACCATCGACGATTCGCGCATCGGCTCCTCGCCTTGGTCGCAGAGCCACGCAAGGCGATAGGTCATCCAGCGCGCGGCCTCGATCTCGACCGCGGAGTCGGCGAGCATCCATTGCACGGCTTGGTACTTGCCGATCGGCTTGCCGAAGGTCTTGCGGTCCTTCGCGTACTCGGTCGCGATGCGCACGCAGTATTCGGCGATCCCGAGACAGAGCGCGCCGATGTACGCGCGTCCGGTGTTCAAGAACTTCATCGCCGCGTAGAAGCCGAAGCCTTCCTCGCCGACGATGTTCGTCGCCGGGACGCGGCAGTCGTCGAAGACGAGCTCGACCTGGCTCGTCTCGCCGGCCATCGTGCGCTGATGCTTGCCCACGGTGAATCCCGGCGTTCCCTTGTCGACGAGGAACGCCGTGATCCCGCCTTGTGCCTTCTTCTCGGGATCGGTGACGGCGAACACGATCGCGAAATCGGCGTAGGCGCCGTTGGTTATGAAGTGCTTCGTCCCGTTGAGCACGAAGTGATCGCCGTCGCGCGTTGCGCGTGTGCGGATCGCTTGCGCATCGGAACCGGCGTCGGGCTCCGTCAGAGCGAAACACATGGTCTTCTCTGCTTTCACGAGCGGCAGGAGGTACTTCTTCTGGAGCTCGGGCGACGCTTGGAGCAGGAGCCGCGTCGGCGCCTCCGGGTTCGGCGGGCCGAGGACCGCAGTCGTGAATCGCAGTCCCGTCTGCGCCCCGGCTTCGACGAGCAGCGTGTAACCCAGCGTCGACAAGCCCCAGCCGCCGACCTCTTCGGGGAGGTGCGCGCCGTAGTAGCCGATCTCGGCCGATTTCCGCCGCAGGGCGCTCGCAGCGTCCCGCATCTCCTCGGTCCAGCGGTCTTCTTGGAGCTCCGCGCGGAACCGTTCCTCGACCGGCCGGACTTCGCGGTCGATGAATGCGAGGAAGGACGCGCGCACCTCGTCGAGCTCGGACGGAACGGCGAAATCCATAGGGCTAGAAGGATACGGCCAAACGGAGGGGGGGCGGCACTGACTTGATCGCTTTGGCGGATCTCGAGGGCTGGTCTTGTCACCAGAGCGTCGATGTCGTGCTCTGGTGACAAAAACAAGCCCGCGATGCCATGAGCTGCGCTGCGCGCGCGATTAGGAGCAGCCCCCGGGGTCTGCCAACATACGGTTGTGGACGATCGGAGCAAGGCGCCGTTCGAGATGCCGGACGACCTCGAGCCGGCCGAGCCGATCGTTCCGCGCGACTCTTCGACGGTCATCGTCCTCCGTGAGGCCGCCGCCGCGCTCGAGGTGTTCATGCTCGAGCGGCACATCAAGAGCGACTTCGCCGGCGGCGCGTACGTGTTCCCCGGTGGGACGGTCGACGAGGCCGACCGCGATCCTGCCCTCGCGGAGCTC
>VAYV01000104.1 GCA_005883175.1 Actinomycetota bacterium | reverse complement strand
TCATCTTCCCGACGCGCAAGACGCTCGAGTCGCTGGCGGGACTGGAGACCACGAACGCGGTCTTCGACGCTGCTGCGTTGCGGCCGACGACGCCGGTGCTTCCGCGATTCGTGGTGGAGGACGGGGAAGGGCGCGTGTACCTGCCGGGCGACCCCAAACCGCACGAGCCGTGACCGCCGTCCGCCTTTCTCCGCTGGTGCGCGTTGTATTGGCGCCGAACCCGTCGCCGTACACGCTCGAGGGAACGAACACGTACCTCATCGGAGAGCGCGACCCGATCGTCCTCGATCCCGGCCCGGACGACACCGGGCACCTCGAGCGCGTGCTGGAGGAGGCGGGGACCCCGTCGGTCGTCATCTTGTCTCACCGGCACCCCGACCATGCGGAGGGCGCGGAGCGCTTCGCCGACATGGCGCGCGCGCCGCTGGCCGCGTACGCGAGCACGGGCTCGAGCGTGTGCGCAACCGCGGCGGCGATCGCGGACGGGCAGCGGATCTCCACGAACGGCGCGACGATCACGGCCATGTACACGCCGGGGCACGCGCACGATCACCTCTCGTTCGTGCTCGAGGAAGAGCAGGCGATGTTCACCGGCGACCACGTGCTCGGCCGGGGAACGACGGTGATCGCGTATCCGGACGGCGACCTGGTCGCCTATCTGAAGTCGCTCGATCGCGCGCGCGCAGCCCACCCGAAGCGTTTGTACCCGGGGCACGGCCCAGTCGTGGAAGACCCGGACCCGGTCCTGGCGTATTACAAAGAGCACCGTTTGGAGAGGGAGCAGCAGGTGCTCGATGCGATCGATGCCGGCGACGCGACGGTCCCTGAGATGGTGAAGCGCATCTACTCCGACTACGACGTGTCGCTGCACGCCGCTGCGGCACTCAGCGTGATGGCGCACCTGCACAAGCTGCTCGACGAAGGGATCCTGAAGCAGGAGGGAGACGCGTGGCGGAGAGCGTAGGCGCGCACGCGTGCATCCGCTGCGGAAACGCGGTTCCCGAGGGCTCGCGGTTCTGCCCGGCGTGCGGCGCCGCGCAGACACAGGCCCCCCGCGAAGAGCGCCGCGTCGTGACGGTACTGTTCGGCGACCTGTCGGGGTTCACCGAGCTGAGCGAAGCGCGCGATGCCGAGGAAGTGAAGGCGATCGTCGATCGCGCGTTCGAGCGCATCACCGACATCGTGGAACGGTACGGCGGGCACGTCGACAAGATCATCGGCGACGAGGTGATGGCCGTCTTCGGTGCGCCGCAGGCGCACGAGGACGACGCCGAGCGCGCCGTGCGCGCGGCCCTCGTGATACAGCGCGCGCTCGAAGAGGACTCGGCGGAGCTGGAGCGCGAGCGCGGCATCCCGCTGCGCATGCACATCGGCTTGAACACCGGCGAAGTCGTCGCCGGATTCGTCGGCGGCAGCGACTCGTACACCGTGCTTGGCGATGCCGTGAACACGGCGCGCCGGATCGGCGACGCCGCCGACGCCGGACAGATCCTCGTCGGGGACGCGACGGAGGAAGCGACGCGCGACGCGATCGAGTACCGACGGATCGGCCAAGTCACCGCGAAGGGCAAGCGGGTGCCGGTCCAGGTTTGGGAAGCGCTGGCCGAGCGCGGTCTTCCGGGCGAGCGAACCGTCCGCACCGCGCCGTTGATCGGCCGCGAGGAAGAGCTCGGCATGCTCGACTCGCTTGCGCGGATCGTGCGGCGCGACCGGCGGACGATGTCCGCCACGATCGTCGGCGAAGCCGGCATGGGGAAGAGCCGTCTTGCCGACGAGTTCGCGCGCCGCATCTCGGCGCAAGGGGTGCGGGTCCTCAACGGCCGATCGCTGCCGTACGGGACGGCCTCGCCGGCTTTCTCGATCGAAGAGATGCTGCGCGCGGCTCTGGTCGTCGACCCGGCCTCCGAGCCGGAAGCCGCCGCCACGTGGGTGCGCGACCGGCTCGACACGCACGGCCTGGCAGTCGAGGCCGACCGGCTGCTGGCGTTTCTCGGGCTCGGCGGCGCGATCCCGTCGCGCGACGGCGCCCGTTCTGGCGTTCCACGAGCTGCACTGGGCGGAGGACGCCGTCCTGGACTTCATCCAGAAGATGCTCGGCGCCTCGCGAGCCCCCCTGCTGATCCTGTGCCTGTCCCGGCTCGAGCTTCTGGAGCGCCGCCCCGACTGGAGCGTCGGCGTCGGCTCGGCCACGATCCCGATGGGGCCGCTGCCGCGCGACCGCGCCGTCGAGATGCTTGAGGCACTGGCGCCGACGCTGCCGCATTCGTTGCGCGAAAGCGTCGTCGAGCGCGCCGGTGGGAACCCCTTCTACCTCGAGGAGCTCGCGCGGCTGCTCGTCGCGCGTGGCCCCGAGAAGTCTGGCGTTCCCGTTCCCGGCAGCATCCAGTCGCTCGTGGCAGCGCGGCTTGACGCGCTGCCTTCGGCGTCGAAGCGGCTCCTCCAGGACGCCGCCGTGGTCGGCGCCGAGCTGTGGCCCGGCGCGCTCGGCGTCCTCGGCGTCGAGAACGCGGCCGATCTGTTGGAAGCGCAAGAGGTGCGCGAGCTGATCGAGCGCTCGGACGCGGCGGTGCTGCCGGGCCAGATCGGCTATCGCTTCCGTCAAGCGCTCGTGCGCGACGTCGCGTACAACTCGGTTCCAAAGAACGTGCGGGCGCAGCAGCACGCTGCCGTCGGCGCCTGGCTCGAGGGTGTATGTCGCGAAGCCGGGAAGGAGCGCGAGTTCGACGACCTCATCGCGCACCACTTCGAGCGCGCCGCGCTTCTCGCGCGCGACGTCGGTGGTGCCGACGAAGAGGCGGAGGCCAAGGCGCGCGTCTATCTCGAGCGTGCCGGCGACCAGTCGCACGACATGGACGCCGCGCAGACGGCCGCCGGGTTCTACGAGCGCGCGCTCGCGTTCGCCGGCGACGACGCCGACCGCACGACGTTGCGGATCCGCTTGGCGGAGGCGCTCGTCGGAAGCTGGCAGCACGAAGCAGCGATGGACAGCCTCGATCAGGCGCTCACCGACGCGCGCCGTCTCGGCGACCGGGCTGCAGAAGGGAAAGCCCTGCGTCTCCGGGGTGATTCGCTTCGCATGCGCGGCGACGCGGAGGGCGCGCGACGGCCGCTCGAAGATGCACTGGAGATCGCGAAAGAGATCGGCGACGACCGCGAGGAAGCCGAGGGGCTGCGGTCGCACGGGCTGCTCGACATGTTCTTGGGGCACTGGTCGGCGTCGCAGCTGTGGTTCCGTCAGGCGCTCGCGCGCTACCGCGATCTGCAGGACCCCCGCGGCGAAGGCTGGAGCCTGCAGAACCTCGGCTGGGCCGCGATGCTCATGGGGCGGATGCGCGCGTGGGTGCTGCTCCTGCGCGGCGAGGTGATGGAAGCCGGTGTCCTCGCTGAAGAGCTGGAGCGCCACCTGACGATCGAGCATCCCGAGTATCTGCTGAACGCCGGTTTCGCCTTGGAGCTCATGCGGATCCTGCGCGCGTACGTCGAGGTCGCGCGCGGGAACCTCACGTCGGCGGAGACGATCGCGCGCGGGACGCTCGGGACGGATGGCTCGCGCTTCGCGAACATGGCGTGGGTGCAAGCGATCGGCCGGTACCCGCTGTTCGTCGCCGCGTTGTTGCGCTGCGACACCGCGGCGGCGCGCGCGCATGTCGAGGACGGTACTCGTTGGGCGGAGTCTTTCGGCGATCCGTTCTACCTCGGCCAGTTCCGGTTCGCCCGCTCGCTGCTCGCGTTCGAAGAAGGCAACATCGACGAAGCCGAATGGTCGGTTCAGGAGATCCTCGGTGCCGGCGAGCTCGGGCGGATCTGGGACGGCAGCGCCGGCGTCCGGTGGCTGCAGGCGAGCATCCTGCGCGCGCGAGGCCGGCTCGAGGAGGCGCGACGCATGCTCGAAGAGAAGCTCGGGCGCCAGAACGTAGGCCTCGTGTCGACGGCGCGCTCGCGCGCGCTGTTGGCCGAGATCCAGCTCGACCTGGGCGACGCCGTCGCAGCCGCGGAGACGGCCGCCGCCGCCGTCGAGGAGTCGGGCGAGGAGTTGATCGCGCGCGTCCTCGCCCTCCGGATCCTGGCCGCGGCGCTGGTCACCGCAGGCAAGGCCGCCGACGCCGAAGCCACGATCCGCGACGAGCTGTCCCTGCTCGACGAGGCCGACTGGGACGTGGAGAGGATCAGGGCGCTGGGGGTCCTGGCGAAGACGCTCGACGCGCAGCGGCGGCACGACGAGGCGGCAGAGGCGCTCGACCGGGCGCGCACTCTCTTGGCCGAGCAGCCGGCAGGGACCGATCCGTCGGCCCTCGAATCAAGCCTGTTGGGCTGAAAGCTTTTTGGCTTTGTCGCAGTTCGAGCCGATATCGTCACCTCAGCGTTTCAGGAAGAAGGGGGCCGCATGTTCCAGCGGATCTTGGTGGGCACCGACGGGTCGGGGACGGCCGGGGCGGCGGTGGCTCACGCCACCGAGCTGGCGAAGATCGGCGGCTCGGAGCTGATCGTGGTCAGCGCCTACAAGCAGCCGGATGACGTTCCGCCGCCGTTCGGCATGCCCGAGGCACAGCACACTGCGGAGATCGGCAAGGCGATCCTGCAGGACGTGGAGAAGCGCTACGGCGGGGACGTCAAGCTGCGCACAGTGCTCCGCGAGGGAAATCCGGTCGACGCGATCATCGACGTCGCCGACGAGGAGAACGCCGATGTGATCGTGGTTGGGAACCGCGGCATGGGAGGCGCGAAGCGGTTCGTGCTTGGCAGCGTGCCCAACGCTGTCTCGCACCACGCGCCGTGTCACGTTCTGATCGTTCACACGACCAACGAGTGAAGCGGGGTTTCCTATGTACAAGCGGATTTTGATCGCGACGGACGGGTCGGAGACCGCTATGCACGCCGTCGAGATCGGCGCTGATCTGGCGAAGAACGTGAAGGCCAAAACCATCCTCGTTCACGTCGGTGACCCCAAGCGAGGCGAGAAGGTGCTCGCCGCTGCGGCGAAAGCGGTGAGCGGCAAGCCGAAGACGGTGACGCTAGAAGGCGATCCGGCCGACAAGATCCTCGAGGTCGCGGAGAACGACGACGTCGACCTGATCGTCGTCGGCAACAAGGGGATGACCGGCGCGAAGCGGTTCCTGCTCGGCAGCGTGCCGAACCAGGTTTCGCATCACGCGCCGTGCAACGTCCTCATCGTCAAGACGACCTGAGCGTCACGGCCAGGTCGAGTTCAAGATCACGTCGCCGAGCGGCGCCGCCGCGGGGCCGGGCGGCTGCGTGATCACCAGCCCGTACTCCGCTTGCGATGAGAGATTCGTTGTGATCGACAGTGGCGACGGGCCGTCGGCGCGCGCAGCTTCACGGTAGGGGATGCCGGTCGCCGTCAGCGACCGGCCGAGGACGCTGCCTTGCAGCATGACGAGCGTCCCTGCCGGCCCCTTCCACGCCGCCGTCGCGTTGAACGCGCCGTTCCGCAGCGGCGTCAGCTCGAAGAACGGGTTGCAGCCGTTGTCCTTACACGCAGCCGATGCGTCCGGCGCCGCGAGGAACGGGATCTGCACCGACATCGCGTGTCCTCCGTCGTCGTATTCGAGGCGCACGTTCGCGCGCGCGGTCGGGACACTGGAAACGACCAGCGCCACGGCCGCGAGGCCCGCGCTGGTGATCGTTTCGCGGACGCCGCTCCCGACGTCCTTGCAGGTGGTGACCGGAGGGAGGTCGGCTCCCAGCGCCGCGAGCGGGCACACGGCGAGGGCGGCGGTGTCCGGCTTCAGGTCGGCGATGATGTCGGCCGAACCGGTCGCCGTCTGGAATCCGATCCGCACGGCCTGACCGGCGCCGGGGAATAGCTGAAGATTCTCCGCGAGCAGCCTGAGGGTCGGGACGCCGGATTGCTTCGTTGTTCCGCCGGCCGTGCACGATGCGAGCGCCGCGATCGCGAGGAAGACTGCGACCTTCTTCATACGTCCGAACCGCTGAGGAACGCGCCGATCAGTGCAGCGAACGAGCCGAGGTCGTCGTACATCGCGAGCGGCTCCGGCCACACCCGCAGGGTCGCGTTGGGGAGCAACGAGGCGAGGCGGCGCGCGACGGCCGCGTCGTGGATGGGATCGCTTTCGTGCGCGAGGATGAGGGCGGGCGCGTCGACTCTGCGTAATGCGTCCGCGTTTCGAACGGGAAACGTTCCCGACACGTACGCGCGCAGCGCGCGCGGCACGCCGTCGCGGTTCATGCGCAGGATGCGCTGACGCCACAGCGCCCGCCAGTAGGGCCGCTTCTCGAACAACAACGATTGCGCCGGCGCGTCGATCGTTCGGGCGACGACTTCGTCGAGTGGATACGTCTCGAGGAGGTGCGCGAGCGCAGGGAACACGGTGGGTGAGCCTTCGTTCGGCCCGTCGAGCGACGCCGGGATGAAGAAAGCGAGCCGCCGGAATCGATCGGGCTCGTCTTCGAGGAGGCCGAGGATCGCGCCGGCGCCCATCGAGATCCCGAACGCTTGCGTGGCTTCGTAGCGCTTCGTGACGAGCTCGAGATCCCGCCGCATCGCCGCATGGTCGTACCCGGCCGATTCGTCGGGTGACTCGCTCCTGCCGTGTCCACGGAAGTCGAAGAGCACGCGCGTCCCCGGTGCGCGCGCGGCGAGCGGCTCGAGCTCCGCGATCGAGCTCGTCACGCCGTGGGCGAACACCGTCACGGGCTCACCCGATCCTTCGACCTCTACCCAGAGCCCGCAGTCGGGTCCATCGATCATCGGCACGGCCGTGAGGGTAGCGGACCAGACGCCGCCTCGATCCGCGTGGCAAACTGACGCCATGGCAGATCTCAAGCCCATCCCCGACACCAGCGCCCAGTCGATCCGCATGACCGCCGACAGGGTGCTCGTGCGGAAAGAACCCGAGGGCGAGCGTCAGTCCAAAGGCGGGTTGCTGATCCCTGCGACTGCGGCGAGCATCACCAAACGATGCATCTGGTCGGAAGTGGTCGCCGTCGGCCCGAACGTCCGGAGCATCGAGACCGGCGACCACGTCCTGCACCTCCCCGACGGCGGGCTCGAGGTCGAGATCCGCGGGGAAGACTTCATGCTGCTCCGCGAGCGCGACGTGCACGCAGTCGCGAGCGACCGGCTCGACGGGGGAACAGGCCTCTACCTGTAGCCGGCAGGGGAACCTCCGGCCGACCGCGAAGCCTTTGGGCATGCGCGCGCGCCTCATCGCCGTTGTGGTCCTTGCCGCCTCCATGCTTTCGACGGCCAAGGCCGGCCCGATCACGCAAGACCCCTGCCCGGGCACGGCATCGGTCCAGACCTGGAAGCAGCTCGGGAACGACACGCTCGAGAACCTGCTGATCGACGGGTCGTCGCTGTGGATCAGCGACCAGTCGGCGGACAGCATCCGCCGCTTCTCCCCGGACGGGACGGAGGCGCCGGCGGCGAAAGAGCTGACCGGCGCCGGGGGTCCCGGTGGGTTGGCGGTTGGTCCGGATGGGTTGATCTACGCCAACTCCGGCGACTCGTTCCAGGGCGCGCTCCTCCGAACCAAGGAGGCGTCGGTCGTTCGCTTCTCGCGCGACGATCCGAAGGGAACCGTGAAGGTCTATGCCGCCGGTTTCAACATGGCGAATGGTCTGGCGTTCGCGCCCAACGGCGACGCGTACGTTTCGAACGACGTTGATGCGGGTCTGATCCGCATCCCGCGCACCCATCCATCGGCGTGGAGCGTCCTCGACGACGTTTGGGGATCGAACGGGCTCGTCGTCACGCGCGATGGGAAGACGATGTACGCGACGATCACGTTCGACCAGCGGTCGCCGATCGAGCGCATCTCGCTTCCGAGCGGGGCGCACACCACCGCGTTCCAGCTCACCATCGGCGTCGTCTCGCTGAAGCCTGCGGTCTACACGAACCCCGATCTCTCTCGCCCTCTTCTCGGGGTGAAGGGACTGGNNNTCCCCACGTCGTCGTCGGTTCGCATCGCGCCGGAATCGGGCCCGTTCGCGGACCACGATCGGCGAACGATCGACTTCTACATCACGCGCGTCACCCGTCAGATCATGCGTGTGCGGTATCGCCCGTAAGATGGCCGGGTGAGCGCGCGCGGTCTCCTCTGCGATTACGGCGGTGTCATGACCTCACCGATCTTCGCGTCGTTCACAGCGTTCTGCGAGACCGAAGGGATCATGCCCGAAGCATTTCGCGCGGTGATGTCTGGTGCCGCTCGAAAGGAAGGGTCGCCGTTCGCGAAAGTAGAGACCGGCGAGATCACGGAAGAGCAGTTCGACGAAGCCGTCGCATCGTTGCTGAGCGACGCGTGCGGCAAGGCGATCGCTCCTCTGGGGTTGAAGCAGCGCATGTTCGCGCTCGTGAAACCGGACGATGCGATGTGGAACGCCGTCGGCGCCGCGCGCGGGGCCGGGGTACGAACCGGGCTGCTCTCTAACTCGTGGGGCGGGCGCGACTACCCGCTCGACGAGCTGCGGCAGATCTTCGACACGCTCGTGATCTCCGGCGAGGTGGGGATGCGCAAGCCGCAACCCGAGATCTACCTTCTGGCGGCCGAGCGCGCGGGCGCGAGACCCGAAGACTGCGTGTTCGTCGACGACTTCAGCGTGAACGTTGAGGGCGCCGAGGCGGTGGGGATGAAGAGCATCGTGCACAAGGATGCTCCAACGACGATCGCAACGCTCGAAGAGGTGCTCGGGCTGGAGCTCGGATCAGCGGCTGACGCCGGAAGCGCGCGGCGCTAGACTCCAAGGACGCGTCGGGTGCGAGCCCGGCGTTTGCGTTTCTCAACGGTTCGGGAGCCGAGATGAGCGATATCGACAGCGATGCCCCACGGTTGACCCATGCCGCTTTCGACCGGCTGCAAACGGAGGTCGACGAGCTGCGGACGAGCGGTCGGAAGCAGATGGCACAGCGGTTGCAGCGCGCGCGCGAGCTCGGCGACCTCAGCGAGAACGCGGAGTACCACGAGACGAAGAACCAGCAAGGAATGATGGAAGCGCGCATCCGCAAGATCGAGCACATCCTCAAGAACGCGCAGATCGTCGATACGCCGATGGCTTCCGACCACGCCGAGGCGGGAACGATCGTCACGCTCAAGCCCCTCGACGGGGGAGAAGATGAGCGGTATCTGCTCGCGGCCTCGAGCGAGGAGCGCGCGCGCGACGTCCGGACCGTCACCGTGGGGTCGCCGCTGGGACAAGCCCTCAGTGGGAAGGCGGTGGGCGACAAAGTCGAGTACGTCGCGCCGGGCGGAACGTTCTCATACGAGCTCTCGAAGATCGAGCCCTGGGACGGGCAGGCTTAAGACGGAGGCGGTCGAGAGGCGAGCTGCGATTCGATGCGCCGATCCGGGACGAGCCATATAAGCGCGACGAAGACGTGATCTTTCCCTTCACGTCGTTCCCGAGTGCTTCGGCAAGCGTCGAGTTCGGACCTTGCTCGTTCACGATCGCCGTCTTCAATATGTAGTAGGCGATGGCGGCGAGCAGAAGGACGACGCCGTACGCGGCTGCCGGGACTTCCGCGAAGTGCTTCGGGCCCGCGGGCGTTTTCCCTTCGCCCAACCATTGCGTCATGAACGGAACCAGCGAGAGCCAGAACAACAGGTGGAGATTGGCCCACAAGACCTTGCCGTTGATCCGGTCGGTGAGCGCCAGCATGTGGTGGTGGTTGTTCCAATAGATACCGAGGAAGACGAAGCTCAGCAGGTAGATCAAGAACCGCGGCAAGACGTCTCGGAGATCCCGCCAGCTGGTCCCGGCGGGCTGGGCGAGCTCCAGCACCATGATCGTGATGAGGATCGCGATCACGCCGTCGCTGAACGCCTCGAGCCGCGAGCTGGACATGACTCTCAGCCGAGGATACGCGCGCGCTGCAGTTCCCCTTAGTATCCCGGGGCGTAGCCGGAGGTAAGGAGGACCCGTGGCCAAGTATGCGACCCTCGTCACGTCGAAAGGCACGATCAGAGTGCGGCTGCTTCCCGATCACGCGCCGAAGACCGTCGACAACTTCGTCGGTCTCGCAACCGGCGCCAAGGAGTGGAGAGATCCGCGGGACGGCAAGAAGAAGAACGAGCCGATGTACGACGGAACCGTCTTCCACCGTGTGATCCCCGAGTTCATGATCCAGGGCGGCGACCCAACCGGGAGCACGAACGGCTCGCAGTTCTTCATCACCGAAGCGCCGACGACGTGGCTCACCGGCAAGCACACGATCTTCGGCGAAGTCATCGAGGGGATGGAAGTCGTCAACGAGATCGCGCGCGTCCCGCGCGACAAGCGTGATAAGCCGAACGAGGACGTCGTCATCGAGCGCGTGGAGGTCAGCGAAAGCTAGTGCGCGGGAACGCGATACGCGGGCAGGATCGCTTCCGCGATCGCTTCTACCTGCTTCACGTCCGGGATCTCGGGGAAGATCCACAGGACGTCTAGTCCCGCAGGCTCGTACTCCTTGATCGCTTGGGCGACGAGGTCGACCGGACCCGAGTGGATCCGGTTGGGGAGATCTGCGTCACTCACGTTGCCGTAGTAACGGCGATACGAACGCGCCGCGGCTGCGAGCGCGGAGTCGGGGTCGTCGCCGATGGCGACGTACGCGAGGCCGCCGATCTGGAACTTCTTCTTCCCGGCCTGCTCTGCGGCAGCTCGTATAGCCGGGGCGCCTTCGATCATCCGCTGGGGTCCGGTAGCGCCGAAGAGGAAGGCGTCGGCCATCTCGACGGCTCGCTCGATCGCGCGCGGCGCTTGACCCCCGATCCAGATCGGGGGAAGCGGCTTCTGCATCGGCGCAGGGCCGAGCGCCGCGGTTTCCGGGGTGGTCTTCTTCGCTGCGCGCCACACTCGGCGGATCTTGCGGATCTGACGCTCGAGCTTCTTCCCCCGCTTCGGCCATCGCGCGCCGAGAACCTTGAAGTCGTTCTGGTCCCACCCGAGACCGAAGCCGAGGTCGAGCCGTCCGCCCGACAGGCGGTCGATAACGGCGGCTTGCTTCGCGACGAGCACCTCGTTCCTATTCGGCATCTGGAGGATCGTCGTCGCCAGACGCACCCGCTCCGTCACGGCCGCGGCAGCGGCGAGCGAGATGAGCGGCTCCCACACGTCGTGGCTCGGACGGTCGATGGTTCCGAATGAATGGAATCCGGCGTGATCTGCTGCGCGCGCCCAATCGAGGAACATACCGCGGTTCACATCTGGTACGAGCGTGTTTGGAAGTCCGATGCCCAGCTTCATCGTTTGTCCCTTCGTCTCAGCTGCGAACCAGCTCGATCAACTCGGCCGCGTGGTCGTACCGGCGGAACGGAGGAATGAGATACAGGCCTGCGACGCGGGCGCGCAACTCGTCGCACAGGTTGACGGCAACGGCAAGGCCTTCCGCCCGCTCGTCGGCGGCTTTGCCGACGCGCTTACGGATCGCATCGGGGATGTCGATGCCCGGAACCTCGTTGTGCAGAAACTCGGCGTGCCGGCGCGACGCGATCGGAAGCACGCCGCCGAGGATGGGAAGCTCGAGCGGCCCGTACTGTTCCTCGTAGAGCGCGCGGAAGCGGTCCAGCCGCTCGGCATCGAAGATCGCTTGCGTGATCGCGTAGTCGGCCCCCGCGTCGATCTTGCGCTTCAGCACGCGTGCTTCCCGCTCGAGGTCCGACGCCGTGACGTTGAGCGCGCACGCGACGACGAAGCTCGTCGGATCGCCGATCGATGAGCCGGCACGGTCGAGCCCGGCGTTCAGCGAACCCTTCACGAGCGCGATGAGGCCCGAGGGTGTCACGTCGGAGAGGTCGGTCGCCTCGGGAAAGTCGCCGATCGACGTCGAGTCGCCCATCACCGCGAAGATGTTCCGGATCCCGAGCGCGTAGGCGGCCAGCAAGTCGCCTTGCACGCGCAGCAGGTTGCGGCCGCGCGTCGGGAAGTGCAGCACCGTTTCGATCCCGGCTTCTTGCTGCACGAGGTGACACGCCGCCCACGCGCTCATACGCATGCGCGCCGTCGGCATGTCGCTGACGTTGATCACGTCGGCACCGGCTGCTCGCAACGTGTCGGCGCCGGCGACGAGGCGCGCGGCCGAGAAGCCGCGCGGCGGTTCCATCTCGACCGCGATCGTGAGCGCGCGCGACGCGAGCTTGGTCGCCAACCCGGTTGGACGCTCTGAGGGCATCCGCACGTCCGCCGGCTCGGCGGGCTGCTCTTCGACTTCGATGTCGAGTGGCCGTGCGGGAGCCGCGAGCGCGCTCGCCATCGCGCGGATGTGCGCCGGCTGAGTGCCGCAGCAGCCGCCGACCAGACGAACCCCTGCCGCGACGAACGCCGTCGCATACTCGCCGAAGTACTCCGGCGTCGCGCTGAACATGATCCGGCCGCCGAGGCGTTGCGGTCCGCCCGCGTTCGGTTGGGCGACGAGAGGGATCCCTCCCGCGTGAGGCTTCATCACTGTGATCAAGCGCAGAACCTGCTCGGGACCCTCCGAGCAGTTCACGCCTAGCATGTCGACCTCGAGACCCGCCAGGCGTGCGGCGGCGGCTTCGGGCGACTCGCCGAGCAGCGTGCGGTCGTCCCGAGTGAACGTGAGCGACGCGATGACCGGGAGGTCGGTCACCGCGCGCGCGGCCAAAACGGCCTGCTCGAGCTCCGCGACGTCGGAGTGCGTCTCGAGGATCAGAAGGTCGGCGCCGCCGTCGACAAGACCGCGGATCTGCTCGGCGAAGGCCTCCTGCGCCTCATCTTTGGGGACCCGTCCGTAGGGCGCGAGACGGACCCCCAAAGGCCCGACCGACCCGGCCACGTAGCGCGCGCCCGCTTCGCGGGCGCGCGCAACACCGGCCACGTTGATCTCATGGACCCGGAACGCGAAGTCGTGCGCGGCCAGCTTGTAGCGGTTGGCGCCGAACGTGTTCGTCTCCACGACCTGCGCTCCGGCCTCGACGAAGCTCTCATGGACCTCGCGGACCAGGTCGCGCGCGGCCACGTTGAGCGCATCGAAGCATGCGTCCGGCCGGACGCCGCGCGCGACCAGGGTGGTGCCGGTCCCGCCGTCGGCGAGCAAGGGCTGCTCGGCGACGAGGTCGGCGAACTCGCTTCTCTTCAGGATGGCTCCTCAGTTGGGGAAGTGGAGGAAACTACCTTAACGCCGGACGGTGTGCCGTTCAGGGCGATTCGGCCCTCAGAGGGCCGTCGTGACCTCCACGGGCTCCAGCGCCTCCACGGAGCGCTTGATGGCCGACACGTCCCCGACCATCACCGTCAGCAGGTTCCGCGGCGACAGGTACTCGGCCGCGACCCGCAGGACGTCGTCGGGGGTGACCTTCTGGAGGTTCGCCCGGAAGTCGCGCAGATAGTCGATCCCGAGCCCTGCGGCCGTGATCGAATCGATGTACGAGGCGAGGCCCGATTGCGTCTGCGTCGACAGCATCGTCACGCCGGCGAGGTACCGCCGTCCCGCGTCGAGCTCCTCTTGCGAGACTGGAAGCAGCGTCATGCGGCCGAGCTCGTATCGGATCTCGAGCAGCGACGGACCGGTCACTTCGGTGCCGACGTCCGCAGCGACGATGAACGTCGAGCAGAGCCGGCGGTGGTCTATCGCGCTCCCCGGCGAGTACGTGTAGCCCTTGTCTTCGCGGATGTTCTTGACCAACCGCGACGAGAAGTATCCACCGAACACGTTGTGCGCCATCGCGAGCGCGTAGAAGTCCGGCGCGCCGCGCTTCTTCCAACGACCGGCCATGCGGATGTTCGTCTGGACCGCACCGGGCCGGTCGACGATCAACACCGGCAGGCCGGTCGGCGGAGCAGGCGGCTTGGCCGGCGATGCCGCCGTCGTCTTGACGCGCCACGGTGCGAGCATCTCCTCCGCCAGGTCGGCCGCTTTCGCCGGTGAAACATCGCCGACGATGACCAGCGAGCTGCCCCGCGGCGCGATGTGCTGCGCGTGGTACGTGCGGAGCGGCCCTGCACCGATGCGCCGCACGGCCTCGGGCGTGGGCAATCCTCGGCCGTATCGGTGCCGGCCGTACACGCGCGCGTCGAGCGCATCGGAAGCGATCGCCGACGGCTGGCTGCGTCGGATGATGATCTCTTGCGCGATGCGATCGCGTGCAACGGTGACCTCGTCGGCTGCGAAGGCGGGCTGCGTCAGCGTTTCGGCCACGAGCGCGAGCAGCGGCTTGAGGTTCTGCGCGAGCACGCCGGCGTGAACGATCAGGTCATCGTCGTCGGCGGACGCGGCGAGGGAGGCGCCGAGACGCTGCAGCTCACGCGCGATCTCGACGCTCGACCGATCCTTCGTGCCCGCCAGCATCGTGTCGGGGAGCAGGCGCGCGCGCACCCCGTCGCCCGTGTCGTAGATCAAACCGGCGGGCATCCGCAGCCGGAGCTCCGCGCGAGGGACGCTCGACCGTTTGACGGCGATCACGCGCAAGCCGTTTCGCAGGGTCCGGTCGGTGACCTGCGGAACCTTCAGCGGGCGGGCCTTGCCGACCGGCGGGATCGCGGCGGCGATGCTCACGCGTTCGCTCCCGGATGCACGTCGAGAATCGCGCGGCGACCCGGCTGCAGCCACGCGCGCGCCATGCGGGCGACGTCGTCCGCCTGAACGCGCGCAAGAGCCGACGGGATCTCGTTAATCAGCTCGGCGTTCGCGCGCTGCTGCTCGAACGCGGCGATGAGCATCCCTCGCTGAGACAGCGCATCGACCGAGCCGAGGTAGTCGGCGATGTAGGAGCTGCGGAAGCGGTCGAGCTCTTCCGCCTCGACGCCGTCGGCGACGCGCGAGACCTCTTCGTCGATAGCCGCGAGGATGCGATCCGGGTCGGGCGTCCCCGGGTACCACGCCGCGAGGTGCAGCATCGATGGGCCGCGCACCTCGAACGTGCCGGCGACGAGCCCGACGTCGCCGCTCACGTGGCTCGCCAGACGATGGGTCTTCACGAGCCGCTGGTAGAGCCGAGACGCTTCCCCGTCGATCAAGATCGACGACAGCAGCACGGTGGCGCAGTAGTCGTCGAATTCGGCGATCGGGTCCGGGATGCGATATGCGATCGCGACGGCCGGCTGCGGGGCGTTCGGGTCGGGGTGGACGACGCGCCGTTCGGCTGACGGAACCGGCTCCGACGCGTCGACGGGTGGCGGTGCCGGCCGCTCCTCGATCGAACCGAAGTGCCGTTCGATGATCGCGGTCGCATCGTCGGGATCGACGTCGCCGGCGATCGCCAGCACGGCATTGGACGGCGTGTAGTAGCGATCGAAGAAGTCCGCGGCGTCCTCCAACGTGGCCGCGTCGAGGTCGGCGAAATCGCCGTACGCGTCGTGCGCGTTCGGGAAGGTGGTGAACAAGGCCATGGGCAGGTAGAGCCAAGGGAAGCCGCCGTAGGGCTGGTTCTTCACGTTGACGAGGATCTCTTCCTTCACGACGTCGACCTGGTTCTGCAAGTTCTCGGACGTGAGTCGCACCGCGCGCATCCGGTCCGCTTCGAGGAACAAGGCGATCTCGAGCGCGTTGGACGGCATCATGTCGAAGTAGTTCGTGAAGTCGTTGCGTGTGCTCCCGTTCAGGATCCCGCCGTTGCCGGTCACGAGAGAGTCGTGCATGCCTTTCTCGAGCGTCGCCGAGCCCTGGAACATGAGATGCTCGAATAAGTGCGCGAACCCGCTGCGGCCCTTCGGCTCGGAGCGGAAGCCGACGTCGTAATAGACGGCGACGAACACGGCCGGCGATGAGCGGTCGGGCGCGAAAACGACGCGCAATCCGTTTGCAAGCCGGGTGCGCTCGATGGGGATCGTGGTCGTCAGTGTTTTCGGCATCGGTGCCGAAGGATACCCCTACTATGCATCCGTGTTCCGTCCGTCCGAGTACGACCGCGACATCGTCCGGCTCGCCGTGCCGGCTTTGGGTTCGCTGGCTGCGGAGCCGCTGTACGTCCTCGTCGATACCGCGGTCGTCGGGCACCTCGGGCGCGCGCAGCTCGGCGGGCTCGCCGTGGCCGGAACGCTGCTCACAACGGCGTTCCTGCTCTTCAACTTCCTTGCATACGGGACGACCGCCACCGTTGCGCGCGCGGTGGGAGCGCGCGACCGCAGTCGTGCGACCGGCCACGCCGTGCAAGCGTTGTGGGTCTCGGCGACGCTCGGACTCGTCCTTCTCGCGCTCGGGATCGGTCTTGCCTCACCGGCGGTTTCCATCATGGGCGCGCGCGGCGCCGTCCGCACGTACGCGCTGACGTACCTTCGGATCAGCGCGCTGGGCGCGCCTGCGGTGCTCGCGGCCCTCGCCGGGATGGGGTTCGTCCGCGGGTTGCAGGACGCGCGCACCGGGTTCGTCGTCGCCGGCATCGCCAACGTGTTCAACCTCGCGCTCGAGCTCGTGCTGATCTACGGCTTCGGGTGGGGGATCGCCCGGATCGCGCGGGCTTACGTCACCTCTTCGACATCGGATGGCCGCTCGTCCTGAGAACGGCGACGTTGCTGGCGGCGTTGTCGGGCGCGACCGCGGTCGCGGCGCGCTTCGGGACCGTTCCGCTCGCGGCGCATCAGATCGCGTTCCAGGTGTGGAGCTTCCTCGCGCTGACGATGGACGCGATCGCGATCGCGGCGCAGGCGATGATCGGTCACATGCTCGGCGCCGGCCGCCCCGAGGATGCGCGTGCAGCGTCGCGGCGCATGCTGACGTGGGGCGTCGTGGTCGGCGTGGGGCTCGCTGTCGTTCTCGTGGCGAGCAGCTGGGGCCTCGCGCCGCTCTTCACCAACGACTCCTCGGTGCGCGCGCTGGCGGTGCGGCTGCTGTGGATCGTCGCTGCGATGCAGCCGCTCAACGCGGTCGTGTTCGTTCTCGACGGGGTGTTGATCGGCGCAGCCGACGTCGCGTACCTCGCGGCCGCGATGGGCGCGGCGGCCGTGTTCGTGTTCCTGCCGGCGGCGGCGATCGTGTTGCGTGCGCGCGCCGGCGTTCTGTGGCTGTGGGCGGCGATCGTGCTGCTGATGCTCGGTCGATGCGCGGGTGTCGGAGCGCGGTTCGCAGGAAAACGCTGGATGCAGCCGGTGTCTAGCCCGAACGGGCCATAAGGAAATAGCCACCGCTGTCTGTGGTAAAGCGCGACAGATGCGAGCATCCTTGTTCCGTGACCTCACAAGGCTCCACGTCGGTGCCGCGCATCCTGGTGGTCGACGACCAACCGGACATCCGGCTCATGTGTCGCGTCAACCTCCAGCTCGAAGGCTACGAGGTGCTCGAAGCGGGCGACGGCGAGGCTGGTCTCGAGATGGTCCGGAACGAACACCCCGATCTGATCCTTCTCGACGTGATGATGCCCGGGCTCGATGGGTGGCAGTTCATGGAAGCGATCAAGGCCGACGCGAGCACGGCGCAGATCCCCATCGTGTTGCTCACCGCTCGCGTGCAGCGTGAAGACGAGATCCGTGGGTGGCTCTCCGGCGCGGCAGACTATCTGCCGAAGCCGTTCAACCCGTCGACGCTGACCGAAGTCGTGCGCCGGACGTTGCTCCACCAAGGCGAGGACGACCGCCGCCAGCGCGCGCTCGACAAGCTGAGCATCCTCTAGGCCGTTAGGCCGAGAACGCAGCGATCGGAAGCCTGCCTCGGCGAGAGGTCACACCCATCCGTTTGAGCGCACGGTTGCGCGCTCGCCGCATCAAAAGCATCCCGCCGAGCCCGGGGAGCTTCGACATCTCCCGCTCCATCTCGACGGTCGCCGCCAAGCCGTCGTCGTCCCCGAACAGCCGGCACACGACGTAGTCGGTTTCCTCTTGCGGCCGCACGCCCGTACCGACCGGCGTCCAGAGCGATCCGAGCGCCCATCGCACGAGGCGTTGCGCGCGCCTGCTGCCTTCCAGCCGGGCGCGCGCTTGGTTGTAGTAGAAGGCGAAGTGACGGCGTTCGTCTTTGATGATGCGTCCGAGCAGCTCGACGAGGATGGGGTGCTGGGTGCGCGCGATCATCTGACGGTAGCCGTACAGCGTCGAGATCTCGTTCATCGCGCCCCAGGTCATGTGCACCGCGACGAATTCCGGGATCACCTTCCCGGCGAGCATCTTGAGCCCGTTGACGAGCGCCTTGCCGGCGTCGGCATACGCCCGGATCTCGGCGGTGCGGGTGGCCGGGTAATCGATGCCGGCTGCTCGGAGGAAGGCGCCGATCGCTTCGCCGTGCCAGAACTCTTCGTAGACCCACAGCGAGAGGAAGGCCGTGACGTCGGGGTCTTTGGATGCGCCTGTCGACAGCAGGTCGCGGAGGTAGATGACGGTGTGTCGCTCGATGTCCATCATGTAGGTGAGACAACGGATCTCCGCTGCCGAGAGGGGATCCTCGGACACGCGATCGAAGTCGATCCCGGTGAGATCCAG
>VAYV01000309.1 GCA_005883175.1 Actinomycetota bacterium | reverse complement strand
AACTCGAGGTCGGTCTCGCTGGTCCCGATCGCAACGTAGATCGAGTCGCCGACGATGACCGGCGCGCTCGACGGCGGACCCGGGATCGGGCGGATGGCCAGCAGTGCGCCGGTACCGGCGTCGTACGCGTTGAGTGAGAAGGTGACCGTATCGGCCATCAGCACGACGCCGTTCGCGTAGGTCACGGCTCCGTACGACGGGAGCGCGAACGGGCTCCGCCACAAGATCTTGCCGGTCTGCGCGTCGATCGCTACGAGGAAGAACAATCGTGTCGGGTCGGTCAGCAATGTCGTGTCGAGGGTGGGGCCGCCCGGGTCGTCGAGTGTGTTGGCGATCGGCGTCGAGATCGCGATCGCGCCGAAGATCGCCGGCTTGCCGTTCGCGACGCCGACGGCGGTGGTTCCGATGAATCCGCCGATCGCGAAGCCGGTCTGCAGGTGACCCGATTGGCCGCCGTGCGCGCGCCAGATCTCCTTGCCGGTCTTGATGTCGAGCTTGTAGTACCAGCCGTCCTTGCCGCCTTCGCCGACGGCGGTTCCCTTGTCGAGGATGTTCGGCGACGCGCCGAAGTCGTCGTCGAGGTCTTGCACACCGCGCGGGTGGAACTGCCACAGCATCTCGCCCGTGTGCGCGTCGATCGCGAAGATCCCTTCGCGCCCGACTTCCCCCGCCTTAGCGGACTCCGCGGGGTGGTCGCAGTTGCCGGTACCGAACACGAGGATCCCGTCGTTCGGGCCGGTCTGCTGCAGCGCCGGCGACGACCACACGTCGCCGCATCCCCACCCGCCCCCCGCGGGGACGTCGGTCAGCGAATGCAGAACCACCTGCCGCTCGGGATCGAACTTGTATTCGAGATCGAATCGATACGGCGGCGTGGGTGAAGCGGGAGCACTCGGGTTGGTCGCTATCACGCGGAGACCGGTGTCCTTCTGAAGCGTGAATGCGAGGATGCCCGCCCGCCCGACGTGCGCGTTGTTGTGCACGTCGAAGCCCACGAAGATGTGGTCGCCGTCGGCGAAGTGACCGACGAGAGGTGAGGACTCGATCTCGATCTCGGGGTCGATCCCGGCTTTGGTTTGTTGCGCTCGATAGTCCGGTGTGCGCGGGTCAACGTCGACCTTGGCGAGCAACTTCGGCCCGACCCGCCCGGCCGCCAGGGCGTAGAGCGTGCCGCCTCCACCGAACAGAACGACTTTCACCGGCCCGACGCCCGGGATGCGAACGGTGTCGACGGCCGCGGTCGAGACGATCTTGCCGAAGCCGATCTGGTGGGTGTCGTCGACCTTGAACGTCCACAGCGTCTTTCCGGTCGCGGCGTCGATCGCGTAGAAGATGCCGCCCCAGTCACCTTCGTAGACGACCCCGTCTGAAACCGTCGTTGAAGCCGACATCGACTCAGGCGCGTGCAGGTACCACTTCCCAATCGCACGACGCGACGGCGGACGACTTGCCGGCGCGCGCGGGCATGAATGCGAGAGCAGTCGCGAGGACGGCTAGAAGAGCAAGAGGACGGCGAAGGCTCACGGGTGACACGTTCGTCATACGCCCCCCGCGCCCCTGCCGAGGTTCCGGTTTTACTTCGTCCAGGCCTTGCGCGGCTTGTCCGGCCGGTACCAGGGGATCAGCTTGCGGTTCTGCATGTCCCGGCTATGGTCGTAGCGCGGCTTCCAGGCGTCCCCGAGCTGATCGTGCGTCGGCTCGTGCTCCCACGCCTTCATCTCGTCGTACGACTCCCACTCGCTGATCACGAACCACCGCCCATCGATCATCGAGCGGCCGTAGTGCGCCCAGATGTAGCCCGGCTGCTTCTTGGCGAGCTCGTACATCGACTCCATGTCTCGTTCGAACTCGGCCTGGTCGGACTCCTTGACGAAGAACTGAAGGATCGAAACCCAATTGGTGTCGTAGGGGAAGCCTTTCTCGTCGAGCGGCGGCAGCGTGTTGGGCCGTTCGTCGGCCATCGTTCGGTCCTCCTTACATGTTGACTCTCGCGTCAGGTGCCCGAGAGAATGCCCGCGTTACCGCCCTCCACGCAAGAACCGACCCGAAGGGACCACCCTGAGAGACGCTGCAGTCATCGTCGGCATCGGGCATACGGAGTTCAGCAAGAACATCGGCCGACCCGAGCAAACGATCGCGCTCGAGGCGATCAAAGCCGCGCTGGACGACGCCGGCCTTTCGCCGAAAGACGTCGACGGCACGGTGAAGTACTCGCTCGAGAACACGTTCGAGCACGACATCGCGCGCAACCTCGGGATCCCGAACCTCCGCTACTTCGGCGACGTCGCGTACGGCGGGGGCGCCGGGTGCGGCGCCGTCGGGCACGCGGCGATGGCGATCGCAACCGGAACGGCCGAAACCGTCGTGGTGTGGCGGGCGCGCAACCGTGGTTCCGGTGGGCGGCCGTGGGCGTCGAAGTCGAACCGCATCGGCGGCGAGCTCCAGTGGTACCTGCCGTGGGGGCTGTCGCGCCCCGTCGACCAGATCGCGATGCTCGCGCGCCGCCACATGATCGAGTACGGCTCGACCGACGAGCATCTCGCGGCCGTCGCGATGGCGTTCCGCGAGCACGCGCTGAACAACCCGTACGCCATGATGAAGAAGCCGATGACTCGCGAGGACTACTTCGACGCGCGCTTCGTGTCCGAGCCGCTGCGGCTTTTCGACTGCTGCTTGGAATCCGATGGTGCGTTGGCGGTGGTATTAACGACGCCCGAACGCGCGCGCGACCTTCGCCAGCCGGGCGCGCTGGTGAGTGGCTTCTCGCAAGGCATCGGGCCCGACCACATGGTGATGGCGAACTACTTCACGCCCGACCCGCTGGACTCGCCCGGCGCCTACGCGGCGAAAGATCTGTGGAACGCGGCCGGGATGGGGCCCGAAGACATCGACTGCGTGCAGCTATACGACGCGTTCAGCCCGCTCGTGGTCATCTCGTTGGAGGCGTACGGCTTCTGCAAGCCGGGCGAGGGAGGGGCGTTCGCGGCCAGCGGCGCGTTGCGCGCGCAGGGCGGCTCGCTGCCGTGCAACACATCCGGCGGCTCGCTGTCCGAGGCCTACGTGCACGGGATGAACCTGATCATCGAAGGCGTGCGACAGCTGCGGGGGACGTCGACGAACCAGGTGCAGTGCGAGACCGTGATGGTCACGAGCGGCAACGGCGTGCCGACGTCGTCCCTCGTCCTGAGGAAGGCGGCATGAGCTCTCCTCCGCGCCCGGTCCCGGATCCCGACGTCGCCGGCGCACCGTTCTGGGACGCGGCCGCTCGGCATGAGCTGGTTCTGCAGAAGTGCACGTCGTGCGGCACGGTCCGCCATCCGCCGCGCCCGATGTGTCCAGTGTGCAACTCGATGGAATCGATGTTCGAGCAGGCCTCCGGCGGCGGCCGCATCTGGTCCTGGGTGGTCGCGCACGCACCGGTCCTCCCGTCCTTCGCGGACAAGGTGCCGTACAACGTCGTGGTGGTGGAGCTCGAAGAGGG
>VAYV01000308.1 GCA_005883175.1 Actinomycetota bacterium | reverse complement strand
AAGTAAGCCCTCCTGACTCTCGCGTGCGCGCGCGGGGCGGCCGGTACCCTGTCGAGCGATGCGCCGTCTCGCCGCCGTTCTTCTATGTGTCGTCTGCGTGCTCGGGATCGCCGTGCGCGCTCCGCGTGTTGCGCGCGCCGCAACGCCACCTCCGACACCACGCCTGATCCTCACGCCACTTTCGCCGACCACGTTGTTCACGTTCGAAGGGCTGTACCCGCAGAAGAAGAACGTCTGCGACTTCAAGCAGCTGAAGCCGTTGCGCGCGAAATACCGGGGGCGGATCGAGCTTGTCTTGCGACCCGACGGTTCGATCGGTGTGATCAATGGGTTGTCGTTCTCGAACTATCTGCGCGGGCTGGCCGAGGTGCCGCCGTCGTGGCCACTCGAAGCCTTGAAGGCACAAGTGATCGCAGCGCGCAGCTACGCGCTGCAGTCGTTGCGCGCGACGCAAGCCTCCGCCGCATCGCGTGGGTACGACATCTGCTCGACCGATCAGTGTCAGGTGTATCGCGGCGCGTCGATCGAGCTCGGCGCGTTCGGGGAACGCTGGGTGCAGGCCGTCGAGAACACGCGCGGCCGCGTGCTGACGTACAACGGACACGTGCTTCCCGCGTACTACTTCTCCACGTCGACGGGGACGACGCGTTCGAGCTTCCCCGGCGGCACTCCACAACCGTGGTTGCCGAGCGTCTCCGGTAACGACTCGCAAGCACCGCTCGCGCACTGGACGGCGACGGTGACGCTGGGCGATCTCGCGAGGATCCTCCAAGCGAACGGCGACTGGCCGGGCGGCGCGATCACCTCCGTCACGCAGTCGGGCGATCACGTCACGATGACCGGCAGCGGCCACTCGGTGAGCAAGCTCCGCTCGACCGTCGAGAACGACCTGAACAACGACGGGCCGTGCTTCTTCCCGAAGAAGTACCCGTCGCAGACCGGCTCGGCGAAGAAAGGGCCGCTCCCGCAGACCGTGCCGTCCTCGACGTACACGGTGTCGCAGAAAGGAAGCACCGTGATCTTCACCGGCCGCGGCTGGGGTCACGGCGTCGGGATGTCGCAGTACGGCGCGAACTACATGGCCGCCGCCGGTTCCAGTGGCACGCAGATCCTCAAGCACTTCTACGGACCAGCGCAGATCACGACCGTGCGCGAGCCGGGCGAGATCCGCGTTCTTGCGGCCGACGGGTTGAACCTCGCGCGCATCCAGATCGACGGCCCGGTGAAGGTGACGACGGAAACGGGAAGCGTGCTCGCGACCGGCAACGTGTTTCAGGTCACGGGCGGGAAGGCGCTGAGGCGCGCGTGTCGATCGAGCTGAGGAGCGCGAGCGGTGTCGTCCTGACGACCACAGAGACGTCGTACGTGTCGGGCCAGAACTCGGTCAGCTTCCCACTGCGGGACGCGAATGATCAAAACTTGCCGGCGGGCTCATATACGGCGACGGTGGTCGGCTTCGACGGGTTGGATCGCGTGCGGAGCACGCCGGTCGCGATCACGATCGCGGCGCCGAGCCCGCCTCCGGTGGCGTCGAAAGAAACCAAGAAGACGTCGTCGTCCTTGCCCTACGTGCTTGCGGCGGTCGGCGCCCTCATCGTCATCGCCGGCACGGGTCTCGTCATGCGACGGCGCGCGCGCGCTAACCGAACGTGAACGTGTAGAGCTCGAAGCCCTTCGAGACGGTCAGCGTCAAGCGATGGACCCCGGCACCGCCAAGGTGCAGCGCTTGGAACAAGTCGTCTCTGTTCACGGTGATGATCCCGCCAGGCGCGTCGGCGCCGAGATATTGCCTCGGCACCGGTTTCCCGTCGAGCAGCACTGAGACGGTGGCCTCCGCGCCCGCAGGCGCCGCCACGATGAAGACGTTGCGCGCGAAGAAGGGCAGCTCGACACGGGCACCGTCTTGGGCGGCGCGCACGAACTCACCGCCGTTGAACCACTTCCCTTGGAGGAAGAAGCTCCCGTTCGGCCCGGCGTCCGTCACCGTCTGCGGCGACACCGCGCGGTAGTCGACGATCTTGCCGGGGTCGTAGCCCTCGGTGTTGGCGAGCGTTTGCTCGATCGCGCCGCGGTCGTAGCCGGCGTAGATCTCCGGCGTCTGGTGCGGGTTGAACGAAGATGCGGCGAAGTCGATCGGCGGCGGCAGGCGCGCGCCGGTCTCTTTCAGGAGCGCGCGCACCTGGGTCTGGAGGGCGTCGTCACCGCCCTCCCCCGAGTAGTTGAACGCGACGTTGCCGTTCCGATCGATCAGATAGACGTGCGGCCATGAGTCGTTGTGGTACGCGTTCCACGTCCCCATCACGTTGTCGACGGCGATCGGGTACGGGAGCCGGTAGCGCTTGATCGCGGCCGTGATGTTGCTGATGTTCTTCTCGAACGAGAACTCGGGCGAATGCACGCCGATGATCTCGAGGCCGGCTTGGTGGTAGCGCGCGTAGAAGGCGCGCACGTCGGGCAACGTACGGACGCAGTTGATGCAGCTGTAGGTCCAGAAGTCGATCCAGACGACCTTCCCGTGCAGCTGCTTGAGGGTCAGCGGCGGTGAGTTGAGCCACTTCGTGATGCCGATGAATTCGGGCGCCGGTTTCCCGCGCTGTTGGGCGGGAAGCGCTCCCTGAAGGGTGGAAAGGCGGACTGCTGCGAATGAGACGGCGCCGGCGAGCACGAGCACCCCGGCCCCGATCCAAAGCTGGAGGCGCTTCTTCCGGGTCACGCGGCAAAGCGTAGGGGGTTCCGTGCGCGTCCGCTCAGGCCGGCGGCGGGATCGGCTCGCCGGTCGGCGCTTGAACGCGCCGCAGCGACACGGCGGCTATCAGCGCGATCACAGAGAAGAGCGACGTGGTGATGCGCGGACCGATGTGATCGGCGAGCGCACCTTCCGCTAAGGCGGCGAATGCGCGCGGCGCGAGGAAGGCGAGCGTCCAGATCGCGCTGACGCGGCCGCGCAGCGCCTCGGGCACGTCCTGCTGGATCGTCGTCGTGAACGCCATGCTCGCGATGATGTATCCGACGCCGGCGAGCAAACACGCGGGGATCGCCCAGCCGATGTCGGGCGCTGCGCCCAACCCGAACACGCCGAGGAAGAGAAGGAAGAGGCCGACCCACCCCAAGCCGCGATGCGTCGTCTTCCGGATCAGCTCTCGGCCGAACACGATGACGAGCGCTGCTCCCCCGCCCCACGCGGCGACCATCCAGCCGGCTCCGCCGGTCTTCAACCCGTAGCGATCCGACAACTCGGACTTACGGGGAAACGGAACGCGGTGGATCATCATCAGGCACGCGATCAAAACGAAGAACGAGGCGGCGTTGAGCCCGAAAGCGAAGGTCGCACCGATCGTGGCGAGCGCGACGGCCGCGAGCGCCGGCCCGACGACGCGCGCGAGGTTGAACGTGAGCGCGTTGAGGCCGATCGCGTCGCCGAGCTCGTCGTGCGGCACCATCAGGGGGATCAGGGCTTGCATCGTGGGGATCGCGAGCGCGACGCCGATCCCCAAGCCGATCGCGATCAGCGTCACGACGTAGCGATTCGCTTCGCCGGCGCCGACCAGGATCGTCAGCACGATCGCGAGCGTGCCCATCACCCACTGCGAGCGCCGCAGCAGCTGGATGCGGTCGACCCGATCGGCGAGCACGCCGGCCGGCAGCGCGAAGACGATGCTCGGGATGAGCAGACCGAACGTCGCGACGCCGACCCAGAACGACGAGTGCGTGATGTGACGCATGTAGACGGCGAGCGCAACGTTGTTTAGCCAGTTACCGACGTTCGAGACAAGGTTTCCGGTGAAGTACAGCTTGAACTCGCGGCGGTGAAGCGGGGAACGCGGGCGCGGCGGGATGTCGTCGGGTGCGACGTCCTCGGCGGCCATCAGCGGCAGCCTACCCAGCGAACGACGAGAGCCCGGCGCGCGGACCTGCCGGTGTGCGCGCCGGGCTCCTCGTCAACCTTGGCGCCGGGGTGTCCACCCGATGGGCTCCCACCCCGGCGCAGTGAGTCACGCGACCTCGACGACCTGCGGACGCGCCTCGTCCTTTCGGGGGCGCCCCCGTCCGCGCTTACGGTCGATGACCCTGCCTCTGTCGAACAACTGGCCGCCCCAGACACCCCAGGGCTCGCCGCGCTCGATCGCTTGCTCGAGACACGGGAGTTGGAGGGGGCACGTCTGGCAGATCACCTTGGCCTCGGCGATCTCGTTCTCCGCCTCGGAGAAGAAGAGGTGCAGCAGGCGAGCATCACCGGTAGCGCACTTGGCGTCGGTCCAGCTGATCGTTCCGAGTGTTTCCACCTACTCCACCTCCTTCGGTACTTCCGATCGGGCCCCCCGATCGGATCTTTCTGACCCCTGAAAAGCAGAAGGGCCATCGGTTTTCCGATGGCCCGGTAGCTCTGGTGGTGTGGTTCCCTAGCTGGAAACCTCCTGAGTACCGGGCCGACGCTTCGACGTTCCAACGAGCCACGGCATACGCGAATCGGCCGCCTGCGCGGCCTGGATGTTGATCGCGTAATGCCTGCTCATCGCCAGTTACTCACTCCTTCGCCCGAGACCTGGTGCTCGGATGACGCAGTATGCCAGGTGGGTCAAGGGGGGGTCAACGCAATTATGGGTTAGGAGATAGGGCCGGGAAAACGGCACCCCCAACGGC
>VAYV01000103.1 GCA_005883175.1 Actinomycetota bacterium | reverse complement strand
CCGCCGTTCCAGGTGTTGTGCGCTTCGGCCGCCGGCGTGCTCGCCAGGATGAACGCGGCCACGAGCAGCGCCGGCAGCGCGAGCTTCAGTACGTGTGAACGCTCTGCACGATCTGCCACAGCGTCGTCACCTCCGCAGAGGTCGCACCGGCCCGGGAACGAGCGATGATCAGCAGGCGCGCGCCGGGCTCGTCGAGAGGCGCAGATCGCAGAGGAATGATGACCTTGAGCGCGCGCAGAGAGCCCTTCGCGGCAGGCATGCCGGCGTTGTCGTACGACTGCTCGCACGTGAGAACGGAAGAGGCGCCGAGCGGCTTCTTGGTCACCGGCTGGCACTCGTCGCTCGACTGAGCGGATGCCGGCAGGACGTCGAGCTCGACGTCGATAGCTCCCTGCCTCACCGCGTCGAACGGCAGCGAACCGGGGTGCCACGGGAACGCGTTACCGAGGAGGTGAAGGTTCTCGAGCTGCAGGGCCGGGATCTGATCGAGGGGCGCAGCCTGGCGGAAGTCGGTGAATCCCCAACCCGGCGGGATGCACAGCCCGTAGTGCATCACCGGGTTGTCGAAGTATGACCAGCCGCTCGGGCAGGCGAGGCCGGTCGGTGCGGCGGTGCGCGCGGGTACGGCGGCGGCCGAAGCCGCGTCTACGTCTTGTGCGGCCGGCGACGCGAAGCTGCCTTCGCGTTTTGCGACCGGACCCGGTTTCGAAGGCTCTTCGGAAATGGCGGCGAGTCCCGCGATGCAGACGCCGACGATCGCGATCAGCGCGACCATCAGCGAGCGACGCGCCCGCCGCCGCAGTCGGAGCAGTGCCATCGTTCCTCCACGGGGAGGCTCGGTTGGGAAGGGACGGGAAGGACGGAGCGCCGAAGTTCGTGGAACGATACGCGCAGCAGCGGCGCGCTCAAGTTCGAGCAGAAGCGGAAGGACGAGCGGTTTAGACGGGCGTGATCGGGCGTCGCTTCGGCGCGCGCTCGCGCATGCGTGTAGCGGTGGCCTCCAAGCGAGCGATCAGCTCCGCGCGCAACTCATCCGGATCGACGATCGCATCGACGATCAATTCGGACGCGAGCCGGTACACGTCGATGTCTTGGCGGTACTCCTCACGCTTCTGCTGCACGAAGTCCTCGCGCTGATCCTTAGGCAGCTCGGCGATCTTCTTCGCGTAGACCGCGTTCACAGCCGCCTCGGGACCCATGACGGCGATCATCGCCTGCGGCAGCGCGATGGTCGCCTCGGGATCGAATGCAGGGCCGGCCATCGCGTACAAACCCGCGCCGTACGCTTTCCGCACGATCACGGAGATCTTCGGAACGGTCGCTTCCGTGACGGCGCTGATCATCTTTGCGCCGTGCCGGATGATGCCCTCGCGCTCGACCTTGCTGCCGATCATGAAGCCGGGGACGTCGGCGAGGAACACCAACGGGATGCTGAATGCGTCGCAGAGCCAGATGAATCGCGCCGCCTTGTCCGCGCTGTCGACGAAGAGCACGCCGCCCCGCACCTTCGGTTGGTTCGCGAGCACGCCGACCACCCGGCCGTTCAGGCGTGCCAACCCGGTCAGCAGCTCGCCGGCGAACAGCTCCTTGATCTCACACCACGACCCGTTGTCGATCAACGCCGTAACGAGCTCACGCATGTCGAACGGCTTGTTCTGGTTCGCCGGGATCATGTCGGCGATCGCGCGATGCGGCGCCGGCTCGTGTGCGGCGGCGACCGGAGGCTGCTCGGCGAAATTCTGCGGCAGATAGCCAAGGTAGCGCTTGCACCACTCCAGCGCTTCTTGCTCTGTCTGGACGAGCACGTCGCCGCAGCCGGACACGGTGCAGTGCATGCGCGCGCCGCCCATCTCTTCGAGCGTGACCTTCTCGCCGACGACCTCTTCGGCCATGCGCGGCGAGCCGAGATACATCGATGCATTGCCTTCGACCATCACGACGACGTCGCAGAACGCCGGGATGTACGCGCCGCCGGCTGCGCTCGGTCCGAACAGCAGGCAGATCTGTGGGACCATGCCGCTCATTTGCACCTGGGTGCTGAAGATGCGGCCGGCGCCGCGTCTGCCGGGGAACATCTCGATCTGGTCCGTGATGCGCGCGCCGGCCGAGTCGACCAAGTAGACGATCGGCGCGCGCAACCGCATCGCGGTCTCCTGGATCCGCAGGATCTTCTCGACCGTGCGCTTGCCCCAGGAGCCCGCCTTCACCGTCGAGTCGTTGGCCATCACGCACACGGGCCGCCCGGCGACCCGCCCGATGCCGGTGACGACGCCGTCGGCCGGAAGGTCACCCGCTTGCACGTTCGCGAGGAGCGCATCCTCGACGAAAGAGCCTTCGTCGAGGAGCAACGCGAGCCGGTCGCGGCAGAAGAGCTTGCCCTGCTTCGCGGCGGCATCGTGGTACTTGGGCGCGCCCCCGCGACGGACCTCTTCGGTCACCTTGTGCAGGTGGTCTTCCGGGTACTCGCTCATCGGCTATTCACCACGGTACACGGGCGCGCGCTTCTCGCGGAACGCCACGAGCCCTTCCAACCGGTCCTTCGTCGGCACGGTGCGCCCGTACAGCTCGTTCTCCAGCGTCACACCTTCGTTGAGCGGCATCTCCAGGCCACGGACGATGGCTTCTTTGGCCGCGCGCACGGCGATCGGGCCGTTCGAGGCGATCGTGCGCGCGACGGCGAGCGCGCGCATCCGCAGCTCGTCGGGCGCAGCGACCTCGTGGACGATGCCGTACTGCAACGCGTCGGCCGCCGAGATCCGCCGGCCGGTGAAGATGAGCTCTTTCGCTCGGCCCTCGCCGGCGACACGGGGGAGACGCTGGGTGCCGCCGCCGCCGGGGATGATCGCAAGTGTGGTCTCGGGGAGCCCCATGACGGCCGCCGTCGAGGCGATCCGGATGTCGCACGCGAGTGCCAGCTCGAAGCCGCCGCCCAGCGCAGCGCCGTTGATCGCGGCGATCGTCGGGACGGGGATCTCGGCAACTGCTTGGATCGCACGCGAGATCGAGGCGACGGCTTCGGCAACCTCGATGGATCCGAGGCCGGCGCGCTCTTTCAGGTCGGCGCCGGCGCTGAACGCGCGATCGCCGAGCCCGACGAAGATCGTCGCGCGCGCATCCGGATCGTCGCGAACCGCATTCGAGGCTTCGGCGATCAGTTCGACGAGCTCTCGGTTGAGCGCGTTCATCGCGTCGGGCCGAGCAAGGGTGAACGTGTAGACGCCGTCCG
Organism: Actinomycetota bacterium; assembly: GCA_005883175.1. GTDB lineage: Bacteria > Actinomycetota > AC-67 > AC-67 > AC-67 > AC-67. The sequence goes on along the minus strand of VAYV01000103.1, from coordinate 6,136 downwards.
GGCCCTTCTCGATCGAGCCCGCTTCGCTCATGCCGATGCCTCGCCGGCCTCGCGTGCACCGGTTGCGCGCGTCGCCTTTAGGTACCGGCTCGGCAGCTCCTTACCGAGGACGCGCGCCACACCTTCCGCGGCTTGCAAGACGGTCTCGAGATCGACGCCCGTCGAAACGCCCATCTCTTCGAGCATGAAGACGAGCTCCTCTGTTGCAAGGTTCCCGTTCGCGCCGGGCGCGTAGGGTGTTCCCCCCAACCCGCCCAGCGACGAGTCGAACGTCGAGACGCCGGCACTCAAGCCGGCGAGCGCGTTCGCCAGGCCTGTGCCTCGTGTGTCGTGCAAGTGGAGCGCGATCTGCTCCTCCCTCGCCCCGGCACCGCGCAGCATCTCCACCGTTTCCGCCACTTGCACGGGGTTGCCGAGTCCCGTTGTGTCTCCCAGCGAGACTTGATAGCAGCCGAGACCGAGAAGGCGCATCGCGATCTGCACGACGCGCTCTTGCGGAACGAACCCCTCGTACGGGCAGCCGAATGCCACCGAAACGTAACCGCGAACGCTGATGCCGTCTTCGGCGGCGAGGGCGGTCACCTGCTCGTATCGCTCGAACGATCCTTCGATGGACGTTCCGATATTGCGCCGGCTATGCGTCTCGGTCGCCGACAGGAAGACGGCGATGTCGCGCAGGTGTGCGTTGGTCGCGCGCTCGTAGCCTTTGGTGTTCGGGACGAGCGCGCTGTACGTGATGCCGGGCCTCCGGTCGATCCGTTTGCAGACCTCCTCCGCGTCGGCGAGCTGCGGGATGCGCGCAGGGTTCACGAACGCGGTCACTTCGATGTGCGTAAGCCCCGACGAGCTGAGGCGGTCGATCAGCTCGACCTTGGCTTCGGTCGAGATCGGCGTGGCTTCGTTCTGAAGGCCGTCGCGAGGGCCGACCTCGACGATGCGGACGCGCTCGGGATAGGGCATGCGGCCATTATCGCCGTGTCGAGGCCCGCTTCGCCGCTACGCGAACGAGAGGGCCTTCGCGCCGTTCACGACCTCTTCGACCACAACGGCTGCACCCACGATGCTCGCACCCTTCGCGCACTTCGACTCGTCGATCCCACGCGGCTTGGTGCACGCGCTGCACAGCCAAACGTGGCCACCGGCGTCGACGAACTGGTCGTAGAGCTCCTTCAACGGTGGCAGTCCCGGTGCGCTCACGGCGTCGGTCCCGCCCGGTGTTCCCAGCCACACCGCTTCGATCGTGCAGACCACGACGGCTTCCTGGCCGCTCGCCGCTGCGACGTTGGCGGCGACGAATGGGAGCGTGGCGCGCTCCGGGTCTTCTTTCCCGTACACGCAGTTGAAGAGGATCTTATTGCTCACGACCGCCTCCCTCCGGAAAAGGAAGAACAGCCTACGGCGCGCGGACCGAACGAGGAACTTCGCGACGAGCACCCTGAACGCGCCGCGCGGGGCCTCGCGAGGGCCGCTCGATCCGTAGCATCCCACCGATGCGCGATCGCCTACGTAATGCGCGCGGCTCCGTTTCGGTCGAGTTCGCCGCCGTCCTTCCGCTCGTCGCCGTTTCGCTGCTGTTGGTTGCGCAGATCGGACTGCTCGTGTCCGAGCAGCTTGCGGTGCAACACGCTGCGCGGGAAGGCGCGCGCGAAGCGGCCGTGTGGAACGACGACGATCGCGCGCGCGCCGCGGCGTTGCGCGCCGGCAACCTGGATCCCGCGCGCACCACGATCGTGATATCGCCGGCACAGCGCGACGTCGGCGCACCCGTTCGCGTCGAGGTGCGCTTCATGCCCGTCGCGATGCCCGTCGTCGGCCGTTTCATGCCGGCGTCGGCGACGCTCAGGGCGGCCGTCGAGATGCGCACCGAGCGCGCGCCGCCGGATGCGAGCTGAACGCGGAGCCGTTTCGATCGTCGCCGTGACCGGCGCGCTCGTTCTGTGTCTCGGCGCTCTGGGCGCCGCCGACCTCGGCGCGATGCTGTTCGCACGGGCGCGCGCGCAGTCGGCGGCCGATGCAGCCGCACTTGCCGCGGTGACTGAGCAAGCGCCGGTCCTGGAGCGCGGGAGCGACCCCGAGCAGGCCGCGCGCGACGAGGCAGAGCGCAACGGCGCAACGCTGACCCGATGCGAGTGCTCGGTCGGGAGCACCGAGGCAACGGTCGAGGTCACGATCACACCGCGGCTCGGCTTCTTGTCCGGCTGGTTCAGACGTGCCGCGCGCGCGTCCGCGCGGGCCGCGCTCGATCCGGATGTGCTGACCTACCGCGACGGTGGTTAGGGTGCGCGCATGCCGATCCCGCGCGAGCAGCTTCGCCTCACCGGCGACGAGCTCGATGAGCTGCTGACGACGCAACGGACGCTGCGCGCTGCGACGGCGTCGCCGGAAGGTCTGCCGCACATCGCGCCGCTGTGGTTCGTGTGGCGCGACGGAGCGATCTGGGTGAACAGCTTGCGGCGCAGCAAGCGAAGCCACGACCTCGCGGACGGCTCCGCTGTTGCGCTTTGTGTCGATACCGGCGTGCGGTATGAGGAGCTTCGCGGCGCCGTTCTGTACGGCCGGTTCGCAGCCGCAACGGACGAGGCCGGGCTCGATCGGGTAAAGGCTGAGTTCGCGCGCAAGTACTGGGGCGTGGAGTCCATCCCAGAGCTCAAAAGCCACGAGTGGCTCTTGTTACGGCCCGATCGCGTCGTTTCCTGGGACTTCCATAAGATCCCTGCGGGGAGGGATCGCCGCCTCGAAGCGAGAAAACCTTCACCTGGGAACTAGCAACCTTCCGGCGGGCTGTTCGTTGACCCGATTGGGTATACCGGCGGGAAAGCCGCACTCCGCAGCCTTCATCGAACGGTGATAAAAGGAATCCCATGAGCTCACACGACCCCGAAGACCCGTCGATGGCGGACGCGCCGCGCGAGGGCGAAGGGGGCAACGGTTGGCACGCCCCCGGCGAAAGCTGGCCGGCGAGCGGCGTCGGGTCCCGACCGGTCGCCACCGTGCGGAAGGAGCCCGCACCGAAGCGCGCATTCGCTTCGCTCGGTTTCTTGCTCGACGCGGGCCGGCGCCGGAAGACGGGTCGTTTCGCTCTGTGGTTCCTCGTGATCGCGCTTGCACTGGGCGGTGTCGGGTTGCTGACGTACCCGCTCGTCACCGACATATGGGCGCACAGGATCCAGAATAAGCTCGACAAGCAGTTCGCATCGCCGGCCGAAAAGCAGCTGTTCCTGCACCCGGTCGAAGGCTCGCCGCTGACGCGACTCATCATCCCGAAGCTCCACATCGACATCATCGTCGTGGAAGGGATCAGCGGGAACGCCTTGCGCGCGGGCGCCGGCCACTACCCGGGGACCGCACTGCCCGGGGCCTTACCTCTACAAAGTGATCGGACCGTTCGACGGGCACGGCAATCCTTGGATCACGGGTCCCGAGGACTGGGGGGTGGTCGGCCCAACCCCCACCGCCTCGTTGACGCTGACGTCGTGCGATCCGCCTCACACTTCCCTAAACCGGTTGATCGTTCGCCTGGTCCTGGTCGGAAAAAAGGCCTAGAAACCCCCTTCCGGACGGCTCATTCCCGAGTAGGCTCGAGATGCGCACGTTTCGGGAGCAAGCGGGCGCGCTGGCATAACCGTTCGGGGGGATGCCCCGTTATACGGTTGACGTTCTGACGACACCGTAGGGGTTCGATGAAGAGCAGGGTCCTTCGAGCAGCCTTCCTCATGACGGCTACGGCCGGCCTGCTCGCGGTATTCGCAGCGGTCCCCGCCGAAGCCGCCATGACGGCCTCCATCTCCTCCATCAGCCAGTGCACCTCGTCCGGCTCGTGCAGCGGGTCGATCACGGGTGGGACGGGCATCGCACACGACACGATCCAGATCACGGCGAAGGAATCGAGTGCGCTTCTCGACCCGGCGCCGCAGTGGGTGCGTGTGTCGGTGCGACCCAACACGAGCAGCCCCTTCACGTGCATCGCTCAATGGTCGACGAGCTCGAAGAGCTTCTCGGCCTCGACCAAGTGGGACACGAACAAGTACCCCGCTTCGGGGGCGAACGGCTGCACGGCGGGCAGTACTCCCCAGAACGGCGACCTGACGAGCAACGGAAGCATCCAGATCCAAGTCACCAGCTACAACGGGAGCACAACGGCGGCTTCGTCGCCCGTGACGATCAATCTCAACAACGCACCGACGCCGCCGGTGTGGGCCGCGGATCCGTCGGTTTCCGGCGCCTCGAAGCGCGCGCCCGTGGTCACCTTGAAGTGGGACAAGTCGCCGGAGCCCGACGTGCAGGAGTACCGCTTCCTCCGTACCGATCCGTCGGGCAACACAAAGCAGTACCCCGTGTCCGCGACGAACTACTCCGCGCAGGGCTGCTCGTTCGATGGAACGGTCTACACCTGCTACGACACCGACTTCCCCTCCACCGGATTCGGCGGCACCTACCGCTACGCGTTGACGGCGTACCGCTCGAGCCCCTCGCAAGCCGACACGTGCTACTACCCGAACCAGCAGACGCCGTGCATCGGCGCCGCATCGAGCGACGTCCGCCAAGCTTCGGTCGTCGAACCGTCTCCTTCTCCGACCCCGACGAACGGGAGCGGCGGCGGATCGGGCGGCGGCGGAACGGGCGGCGGGAACACCGGAACACCGAGCGGCGGCGTCGGCTCGGTCCCCTCGGGCGTCCCGTCGGTCGCCGGCACGCAGGCCCCCCAGACGCCGACGCACGTGCTCGGTCAGACTGGCATCGCCGACCCGAACGATTGCTTCACCTGCGGTACCTACAAGGAGACCCTGCCGTACGGCAGCCTGCCGGGTGACGGGCGATCCGGAACGTTCGTTCCGCGGCCCGGTCAGGGCCCTGCGCTGGCGGCAGGCTCCGGGCTCGGCAGCGGGTCGAGCGGCCCCGACCCGCGGCAGCTCTGGGTGTCCATCGCCGCCGGGCTCGTCCTGCTTATGACCGCAGGCCACGTGGCGCGCGTGCTCCGCACGACGGCTCACTAAGACCTCCGCACCCGGTCCGATCGCCGCTCCCGACGTACGATTCTTTCTGTCATGGCTGGCGGGATCTCATGCATCTGCGGCGCGCCGCTCGTCGAAGAAGTGACCGAACGCGGCGTGTATCCGGTCGGCGGTGGGCCTCTTATTCCCTTCTCGCGCCCCACCGATTATGTGATGTGCGAATCGTGCCTCCGGACCTACAACGTCCGCTCCTTGATGGCACGAGCGGAGACCGCTGAGGCTATCGAGAGCCTCGAGCGCCTCGCGGAGAAGGTCGAGGAAGCCGAACAGGGCTGAGGATCTCCCGCAGCAAGCGAACCGCGCCATCCTTGTCGAGCGGCTCGTTCCCGTTGCCGCACTTCGGCGACTGGACGCAGGATGGGCATCCGCGCTCACACCGGCACGAATCGATCGTCTCCATGGTCGCGCGGAGGTGCTCGGCGCCGGCTTCGAAGCTACGCGCGGCGAACCCGGCGCCTCCCGGGTATCCGTCGTAGATGAAGACGGTGCACATCCCGGTGTCGGGGTGCATCGCGGTCGAGACGCCGCCGATGTCCCAGCGGTCGCACATGGCGAACAGCGGCATGAGGCCGATCGCGGCGTGCTCGGCCGCGTGAACCGCCCCGGGAACCGCCGCCGCATCGAGCTCGGCGGCGACGAGCAGGTCGTCCGGAACCGTGTACCAAACCGACGTGGTTGCGAGTGACTGCTCGGGAAGGTCGAGCGGCTGCTCGTCGATCGTCTCGTTCGAATAGAGGCGCTTCCGAACGAAACCGACCACCTGATTGCTCACGACGACGTCGCCGAAGAACAGCTCGACGCCTCCGGCCTCTTTGCTGCGATGTATGCCGGTCATCCGGATATCTGTGATGTCGCGCGCCTCGACGCGGCCGGGCTGCTCCGCGCGCGGGGAGACAAGCGGTTCTGGAACGGACGGCGCTCGCCCGCGACCGAGATCGACATACGCTCGGCAGGCCGCGTCGTTCAGATCGTGGAAGATGAGACCGGCCGTTTGCTCGGAACCGCGGACGGCTCGCGCGCCCACCACACGCTTCACGCCGGCGCGATCTACATCCACCAGGGCGAGCAGTTCGAGGTGCGCGCGCTCGACCTCCGCGCGAACGTCGCCGTCGTGACACCGGTGG
>VAYV01000102.1 GCA_005883175.1 Actinomycetota bacterium | reverse complement strand
GAGAGACGACGATTTCCGGGTGGGACTCGGTCGCCGTCTCGTACCCCGCCTTCGAGCAAGACCTGCGACACCTCGTCGTACCCTAGGCCGATGCCCACAACCGAACGCCCCCGACGGGCGGCCCACGGCCGTCCTTTCGTGGTCGCGATCGACGGGCCTGCCGGCGCGGGCAAGAGCACGGTGGCTCGTGGCGTCGCGCGCGCGCTGGGATTCGCCCATCTCGACACGGGCGCGATGTATCGCGCGCTCACAGCGAAGGCGCTCGGTGCCGGGATCGACCCGTCCGACGGACCGGCCCTCACGTCGCTCGCCGAGCACACAGAGCTCGACTTCGGACCAGACGGCCTGATCGTCGACGGACACCCCGTCGGGCGCGAGGCCCGAGCGGCTCGCGTCAGCCGGGCCGTCTCGGCCGTCAGCGCTCATCAGGGGGTCCGGCGGGAGCTGGTCCGGCACCAGCGCAAGATCCTCTCGAAAGGCGACGTCGTCGCTGAAGGCCGCGATATCGGGACGGTGGTAGCCCCGGATGCGCCTGTGAAGGTGTTCCTCACCGCGTCGATCGACGAGCGCGCGCGCCGCCGGCACCGTGAGATGGCAGAGGGCGGGCAAGAGGTGTCGCTTCCGTCGCTCAAAGACGAGATCGCACGCCGCGACGCACATGACTCGAGCCGCCCCGTCTCCCCGTTGGTGCCCGCCGCCGATGCTGTGCAGCTCGACACCAGCAACCAGACCCCGCGCGAGGTCGTCGACAAGGTCATCGCCTTGGTGCGCGAGCGTCGAGAAGCCCGATGAGCGGGAGGCCGCTCGTCGCCGTCGTCGGACGCGCGAACGTCGGAAAGTCGACGCTGGTCAACAGGCTGCTCGGACGAAGAGAGGCGATCGAGCATCCAGAGCCGGGCGTGACGCGAGACCGGCGCGCGTACGACGCCGAATGGGACGGCGTTCGGTTCTCGATCGTGGACACCGGGGGCTGGGAGCCGCGCGCGAAGGGGCTGACGGCGAAAGTCGTCGAGCAGGCCGCGCGCGCGGTCCGCGAGGCGCAGATGATCCTGTTCGTCGTCGACGCCGAGACGGGACCGACGAACGACGACCTGGCGGTCGCCCGAAGCTTGCGCAAAGCGGAGGTGCCGGTCGTCGTGGTCGCGAACAAGGTCGACTCGGCCGCGCGGGAGCGTGAGATCGGCGGGCTGCAGCGGCTGGGGTTAGGGGAGGCCGTTCCCATCAGCGCCTTACATGGCCGGGGCGCAGGCGACCTGCTCGACATCGTCGTCACGCACGTGAAAGGTTTGCAGGGAGAACCGGGCGGGCGCGCCGAGGGTGCCGTCGCGATCGCCGGACGCCCCAACGTCGGGAAGTCGTCTCTCTTCAACCGTCTCGTCGGAGACGAACGGTCGATCGTTCACGACGTCCCGGGCACCACCCGGGACACGGTGGACACCATCGCCGAGATCGGCGGAACGCGGTATCGCTTCGTCGACACCGCCGGCATGCGGCGGCGTGCGCGCGATGCGAAGGGGCCCGAGTATTACGGACTGGTGCGAAGCTTGCGCGCGATCGACGAGTCGGACGTGGTGCTCATCGTCATCGACGCGAACGAAGGAGCCGCCGAGCAGGACCAGAAGATCGCGGCGCGCGTGGCGGAGTCGGGGCGCGCAGCGGTGGTCGTGCTGAACAAATGGGACCTCGTCGACGCGGATCGCGCGGACGCGATCGCGGACGACACGCGTGAGATGCTCCGGTTCATCCCGTGGGCGCCCATCGTTCGGACGTCGGCGCCGACGAAGAGGGGAGTGGTAAAGATCGCCCCTGCGCTCGAGAAGGCGCTCGCGTCGTGGCGGAAGCGAGTTCCGACTGCGGCGCTGAACGCGTGGCTGCGCGACGCGACCGAGCTGGTGCCGCTCGGCTCGACCGCGCGCGCGCGGCCGACACGGATCCGATACGTGACGCAAGCGGGGACGCGCCCGCCCACGTTCGTCTTCTTCGCGAGCGGCACGATCAGGGCGCCGGCGTTGCGCGCGCTCGAGCGGCGGCTGCGCGAGCGCTTCGACTTCGAAGGCACGCCGCTCCGCCTGAACGTCCGGAAGTCGGGAAGGCGCGCGGTCTGAGACCAGGCCGTTCCCGGCCGGCGCATATACTTTGCGCGCACGGGCTGTAGCGCAGCTTGGTTAGCGCGCTTGACTGGGGGTCAAGAGGTCGCCGGTTCAAATCCGGCCAGCCCGACCGAACGCTGGAAGGTGGAAATCGCGCGCGCGCGGGTACGCCTTCAACGTGGAAACAGCCACCAGGACTCGCACCACGTCACCCGGCGACGCGCTCAGCGAGAAGGAAGCGCGCCGCTTCAGGGATCTTCGTCGCGTGGGCATCGCATTTCTCGCGGCCATCGTCCTGCTTGCCGCCACGGGGCTGCTCGGACAGAAGACGACGACCGCGAAGGCCACCGGCGGGGGCTACACGCTTTCGGTCACGTACCCCTCGGTCGTTCATCCCGGCGTCGACGTTCGTTTCGAGATCGTGGTGAGCAACCCGAACGGCTTCGGCAAGTCGCTCTCGATCGCGCTCGATCACCACTACTTCGACCTGTTCGATCTCAACAGCCTGCGCCCCGACCCCGACTCGTCGTCCTCGAACGGAACGGCGCTCGTCTACACCTGGGACTCGCCACCGGGCACGACGTTCCGGATGTCCCTCGACATGTACGCGGAGTACGGCGAGCACTTCGGTCTCGACGGGCGGACGTCGGTACTGGCGGGCGGCTCGCCCGCCGTCACGGTTCGCTATCACACGAGGTGGGTTCCCTGATGCAGATCGTCGCGCGCGCGTCGGTGATGTTCGTCTTCTTATTCATCGTGATGCGATCGATGGGACGGAAAGAGCTCGCGGAGCTCTCCGCGTTCGAGCTGATCCTGATCATCGTGATGGGGGACCTGATCCAGCAAGGCGTGACGCAGCAGGACAACTCGTTGACCGGTGCGATCACCGCGATCTCTACGTTCGTCGTGTGGATGCTCGCGCTCTCGTATCTCAGCTTCAAGAGCAAGCGCGCGCGCACCATCATCGAAGGCCGGCCGGTGATCGTCATCCGCGACGGCGAGCCTCAGGAGAAGATCATCCGCTACGAGCGGCTCTCGCTCGACGAGATCACCGACGCGGCGCGTGAGCAGGGGGTCGGTGACCTCCGGGACGTCCAGGTCGGCGTGCTCGAAAGCGACGGCAGCTTCTCGTTCATCCGATACAACGGCGGATCACCGACGAAGAAGCCCGAGAAGAAGGCCGTCGACTAACCCAGGACCTGGAAAACCGACCCTCGTTCCGCGACGTTCGCGCGAGGGTAGGTATCCACGGCCATGAAAGAGCAGGCTGTGCGCGCGCCGTTGCAGACCGTCGAGTTCGACGGGAACGTGCCTTCGCCGGCACGGTCCTTCGAAGGCGAGACGGTCTCCGAAGAGACGTTCGTGCGCGTCCTGGGGGAAGCCATCGGCGCGCTGGAGCGCGCGGAGATCCCGTACGGCATGCTCGGTGGGGTCGCGTCGGCGGTCTTGGGACGGCCGCGCTGGACGCACGACGCCGATGTGTTCGTGCGACCCGTCGACGCGCCCGCCGCCCTCGAGGCGCTGGAGCGCGCGGGGTTCGAAACGCAACGAACGAACCCGCACTGGTTGTTCAAAGGGATAAAGGACGGCGTGCTCGTCGACGTTCTGTTCCGCGCGCGCGGCGACATCTACCTCGACGATGAGATGATCGAGCGGCTGGTCGAAAGCGACTTCCAAGGCGTCCCGCTGAAGACCATCCCGGCGGAAGATCTTCTCGTGATCAAAGCGATCATCCACGACGAGGAGACGCCGCGACACTGGAGCGACGCGATCGCGATCCTCGCCTCGCGCGATCTCGATTGGGAGTACCTGCTTCGCCGCGCGCGTTGCGGGCCGCGTCGTGTCTTCAGCTTGCTTCTGTACGCGCAATCGAGTGACGTCGCGGTCCCGGATGAGCCGATCAAACGGCTGTTCCACATGATCTTCGAGAACGGAGAGAGCTGATGGCGGCCACCGGCGAAGCCCCCTCCGAGTCGAGGCACTACATCGTCCAACGCGTGCGGGAGGCGCTCGCACACGACGGGCGAACCAACGAGCTCGACCTCACGGTCTCGGTCAACGGCGACAAGGTCTTCATCACGGGGACCGTGCCGACGACGGAACGACGCGACGCGATCGGAGTGGTCGCGCGCGAGGTGCTCCCGGATCACGAGGTGCACAACCACGTGACGTTGTACGAGACGGCCGAACCGACGGACGGAGAGGACCTGTCGTGATCCGGCTCGCAGCCGTCGCCGATATCCACTTCGGCGCCGACTCCTCCGGCATGCTGCGCGCGCAGTTCGAAGACCTCACCCACCACGCGGACATGCTGCTCGTCGCCGGCGACTTAACGAAGTGCGGCCACGCGCATCTCGAGGACGCAGGCGTGACGGTCCTCGAAGGTGAGACAACCACCGTTGACGTCGACGGCGCGCGCGTCGGAGTCGCCGGCACGAAAGGCTTCGGCGGAGGGTTCGCCGGCGCGAGCGGCACCGACTTCGGCGAGCCGGAGATGAAGGCCTTCGTCCGTCACACGATGGCGCTCGCCGAGGGACTAGAGCACGGGCTGCGATCGCTCGAGGGATGCGACGTGCGCGTCGCTCTCCTCCACTACAGCCCGGTGCGCGACACGCTCGCCGGTGAGCGCGCGGAGATCTTCCCGTTCTTGGGAAGCTACCTACTGGCCGAGGCGATCGACCACGCAGGGGCGGATCTCGCGCTCCACGGGCACGCGCACGCGGGCGTCGAGAAAGGCGTCACTCCGGGCGGCGTGCTCGTGCGGAACGTGGCGCAGCCGGTGATCAAGCACGCGTACAACGTGTACACGTTCGAGCCGTCGCGCTCGCTCGCCGCCGACGCACACGCCTAACGTTTTTCACCGCGTGACTCTGGGTACCGCCAGACACAACCGCCGTCGTCGTAACGGGCGAGCTCGACTTCGCAACGAGGGACGCGCTCGTGGAGGCCCTCATGGCGATCGAAGAGCTCGGCACGGGAGGTCTCGTCCTGGACCTCCGGCATCTGTCCTTCATCGATTCCGCCGGCCTCCATGTTTTGATCGCCGCGCACAAGCGCGCGATCGCCGGTGGATGGAGGTTCCAGATCGTCAGCGGCCCCGGTCGTGTGTGGCGGGCGCTCAAGCTGTCCGGCCTGACCAACGAGCTGCCGTTCGTGTCGCGGGTTCCCGGCGAGGACTGAGGTCCGAGGCCGGCCGATCCGTTCCTCTATATCCTGTTGCCACCCATGCCGGATCAGGCCTCCGCGCCGCCCTCAGACGCCATCCTCACCGTTCCGAACCTCCTGACCTTCTTCCGCCTCGGGCTGATCCCGGTCTTCCTGTACGCGGCGATCGGGGCGGGCAACATGGGATGGGCCGTCGTCATCGCGGCGCTGGGGTTCGTGACCGATCTGGTCGACGGGAAGATCGCACGGCGGTACGGACAGGTGTCGAAGCTCGGTATCGCACTGGACCCGCTCTCGGACCGTCTGGGACTCGCGTCCGGTGCCGCCGTGCTGATCGTGAAACACCTGTCACCGCTGTGGGTCGTGCTCGTCGTCGTTGCGCGCGACGCGCTGTTGGTTCTCGTCGGCGCGCCGGTCTTGAAGGCGCGCAGGCTTCCGATCCCGCCGGTGACGAAGGTCGGGAAATACGGCTCGTTCGCCGTCACCGTCATGTTCGGGCTCTTCCTCGCGTCGGGCATCCACAACATCTCCCACCCGACGCACTCGATCCGCCTCGCAGCGTGGGTCTTCGTCGTGATCTCGCTTCCGCTGTATTACGCATCCGGCGCCGGCTACATCCGAGCAGCCCTCGCGTCGCTGAAAGAACAGAACGACGCCGAGCGCGGGAACCCGGATGGGTAAACTGACGTCGTCTTTTATATGGGTCTTTATGGTGGACAGATGAAAGCCGTCATCATGGCCGGCGGGGCCGGGAGCCGTCTGCGGCCTCTGACGAGCAACCAGCCGAAGCCGATGGTTTCGCTGGCGAACCGGCCGTTGATGGAGCACATCGTGCGGCTGCTCAAGCGGCACGGCTTCACCGACATCGTCGTCACCGTCCAGTTCTTGGCCAGCCTCGTTCGGAACTACTTCGGGACCGGGGAAGACCTCGGCGTCTCGATGTCGTACGCGACGGAAGAGTCGCCGCTTGGGACGGCCGGCAGCGTCAAGAACGCGCAGGGCGCGCTCGACGAGACGTTCGTCGTCATCAGCGGCGACGCGCTGACCGACATCGACCTCGAGAAGGTCGTCACCTTCCACCAAGAGCGGGGCGCGTTGGCGACCGTCGTCTTGTCGCACCAGCCGAACCCGCTCGAGTACGGGATCGTCGTGACCGACGAGGAAGGGCGCGTCGATCGTTTCCTCGAGAAGCCGGGCTGGGGCCAGGTCTTCACAGACACGGTCAACACAGGGATCTACGTGCTCGAGCCGGAGATCTTCGATGCGATCCCCGACGGAGAGCCGTACGACTTCTCGAAAGACGTCTTCCCCAAGCTGCTCGAAAAAGGGGCGCCGATCTTCGGATGCATCGCCGACGGGTACTGGACCGACGTCGGAAACGTGGATGCGTACCGGAAGGCTCAGCAGGATGCGCTGGACGGGCTCGTGAACATCGAGATGCCCGGCTTCGAGATCGCCGACCGCGTGTGGGTGGGGGAGGGAGCGATCCTCGATCCGGAGGCGCGCATCGAAAGCCCCGCCCTTATCGGCGAGCACGTCAAGGTCGAAGCCGGCGCGACGGTCCGCGAGTATTGCGTCGTTGGGAACAACTCGGCGATCAAATCCGGTGCGTTCCTTCACCGCGCGACCGTCCACGACAACGCATACATCGGCGCCGGGACGACGCTCCGCGGCTGCGTGATCGGACGGAACGCGGACATACGCTCGAACGCGCGCATCGAGGAAGGCGTGGTCCTGGGTGACGAGTGCTTCGTCGGCAAAGACACGCTGATCCAGCCGAACGTGAAGATCTATCCCTACAAGCGCGTCGACGCGGGCGCCGTCATCACACACAGCATCATCTGGGAGTCCTCGGGCGCGCGCACGCTGTTCGGCAACCGCGGCGTGAGCGGGCTTATCAACGTCGACATCACACCGGACTTCGCCGTCCGTCTCGGCATGGCGTACGCGACGACGCTGAAGCGAGGCGCGGCCGTCGTGATGAGCCGCGACGCGTCGCGCGCATCACGCACGATCAAGCGCGCGCTGATCGCCGGCGTGAACGGATCCGGCGTCCACGTGCAAGACCTCGAGGTGACGCCCGTTCCGGTCACGCGCTTCCACGTGCGCACGACCCGTTCGCGCGGAGGCATCGCCGTGGGGACGGTTCCCGGCGACCCTCAGTCGCTCGAGATCCGCTTCTTCGACTCCGACGGGTCGGACATCACGGCGTCCACGCAGCGCGACATCGAGCGCGTGTTCTTCCGCGAAGACGTCCGCCGCGCGTTCCCCGATGAGATCGGCGAGCTGCGGTACCCGCCGCGCGCGCTCGAGTTCTACCAATCCGGTTTGCTGGACGCGCTCGACATCGACGCGATCCGTAGTGCCGGCTTGAAATCAGTGGTCGACTGCGCGTTCGGGCCGGCGTCGTTGGTGTTGCCCGCCATCATCGGCAAGATCGGCTCCGAGACCCTCACCGTGAACGGCTACGTCGACGAGAGCCGCCCCACGATGACCCACGCCGAGCGGGACGCGATCCGCACGCACCTGTGCGAGCTCGTGCGGACGTCGCGCGCCGACCTCGGCGCACTGCTCGAGACCACCGGGGAAACGATCGACATCGTTGCCGGCGGCGGCTCATTGATCCCGCGAGATACCGCGCTCTTGCTCATGGTCGACATGGTCGCCGAGGTATGGCCGGGGCGAACGATCGTCGTTCCCGTCTCGGCGCCGTCGGCCGTCGAGAAGATCTGCGAGGCGCGCGGCGGGCGCGCGGTCCGAGCGATGCGGTCGCTCGCCGCGATCCTCGCGACCGCGCTCCAGGAGAACGCGGTATTCGCCGGAACCGAAGACGGCACGTACGCCTTCCCCGATGGCTTGCCGGCTTTCGACGGCATCGCGGCGTTCTGCACGTTGCACGAGCTGCTCGCGAAGTCGGAAACGAGCCTGGGCGAACGGCTTTCCGGGCTGCCGGCCGCGAACGTCGTTCACCGTACCGTTCCGACGGCATGGGACCGCAAGGGCGCCGTCATGCGCCGCGTCGCCGGCGACCGCTCCGCGGATCGCACGGATGAGACCGAAGGCTTGAAGCTGTTCCACGGGTCGGACTGGGCGCTCGTCATCCCCGACCCAGAGGATCCCGTCACGCACGTGTGGGCGGAAGGACCGACGGAAGGCGAGTCGCGCGCCGTCGCCGAGCGATACGTCTCGCTCATCGAAGAAGCACTGGATTGATCAAGCGCAACTCGCCGACTGCCCGCGCGATCGCCCCTGCGCTCGTGGTCGGGCTGCTCGCGTTCTTGCTCACCGTCGACCTCAGCGCGCAGAACTCGGCATCGAAGATCAATGCGACGAGACGCAGCGAGCTCGCCGCGATCGTCGCCGAGCGACAGAAGAGCACCGCGGCGCTGGAGAGCCGCCTCGCGCAGCTGCGCGCGCAGGTTGCTGCGATCGCAGCCTCCGCGGGGAGCGCCACCCTACGGAACCTTCAGGAGGCGATGGCCGGGATCGAGGCCGCCTCGGGTTCGACGGCCGTGAGCGGGCCCGGGATCGTCGTGCGGCTCGCCGACGCCGGGCCGACCGACCAATCCACGAATCAATCGGACAGCCGGATCCAAGACGTCGATCTCCAAGAGGTCGTGAACGCGCTCTGGGATGCCGGCGCGGAAGCGATCGCGATCAACGGGCAACGCTTGGTCTCGACGTCGGCGATCCGGAACGCGGGGAGTGCGGTGCTCGTGAACTTCCGCGTCCTCACGTCGCCGTACCTCGTAGAGGCGATCGGCGATCAATCGGCGATGCGCGCGTCGTTCGAGGCGTCGACGATCGCCCATCGCTTCAAGACGTGGGAGCAGGTCTACGGTCTGGGGTTTTCGATCGAGCAGCCCTCGACCGTCCAGGTCTCTGCGTACACCGGCAGCGTCCGGTTCCGCTACGCGCAGATCCAGAACGCACGATAGGAGGGAGCAGCATGTTGGTGGTCTTGTCACTGCTCGTTGGGATCGGTCTGGGGGTCGGACTCCATCCCGTCGTTCCGCCGTCGTGGGCGCCGTACCTCCCGATGGCGGTGATGGCCGCGCTCGACAGTGTCTTCGGTGGGTTGCGCGCGCGCTTCGAGGGCACGTTCAACGACCGGGTCTTCGTGATCTCATTCTTGAGCAACGCCATCCTCGCCGCGCTGCTGGTCTGGGCGGGAACGAGGCTCGGCGTTCAAGAGATGGAGATCGCAGTCGTCGTCGTCTTCGGTGTCCGCATCTTCCAGAACCTCGCCGCGATCCGGCGGATCCTGTTCCACGCGTGACGGCATGACGGACACGAGCGGGGGAGCGAGCGGAGGCGGAACGACGCCTCGTTCGCGCGCGCGCGGGCAGATCGCGATCGCGTTGACGCTCGCGTTGCTCGGCTTCCTCCTCGCCACTCAGCTGCGCTCCCAACAAGGACTGGCGCAGCGGCTGTCGATCGAGCGAGAGTCCGACCTGGGTCAGATCCTCACCGAGCTGACCACTCGATCGGATCAGCTGTCGAGCGAGATCGTGGACCTGCGCGTGAAGCTCGCGCAGGCAACGGGCACGGAAGCGCAGCAACGTGCCCTGATCACCGACGCGCGGCAACAGCTCGAGGCGCTGCAGATCCTTCTCGGCCTCGTCCCGGTGAAGGGCCCGGGCATCGAGATGACGTTCGAGGACCCGAAGAGCACCCTCGGCCCCGACGTTCTGCTCGACACGGTGCAAGAGCTCCGCGACGCCGGAGCCGAGGCGATCGAGATCTCCGGCGTGCGGATCGTCGCTTCCACAGCGTTCACGGGCCCACCCGGCGCGATCCAAGTGGGACGCGCAGCCGTACGTGCTCCGTACCAGGTGACGGCGATCGGACCGGCGTCGACTCTGGCGGAGGCCATGAGGATCCCAGGGGGAGTGGTCGACTCGCTGGCCGCCAACGCGGGGACGTCGGTTCGCGTCACAGAGGTGAGTTCGGTAAGTATCCTGCACGTCAGCGCGTTGCCGGTGTTCGTCCACGCGCGGCCGAAGACTCGGAGGTGACGATGTACCCGGAAGACCTGCGCTACACGTCGGAGCACGAGTGGGCACGACGTGAGGGCGATTCCGTACGTGTCGGCATCACGCACTTCGCGCAGGACTCGCTGGGGGACATCGTGTACGTCGACATCCCGGGTCCGGGAACGGCGGTCAACGCTGGCCAGCGATTCGGTGAGGTCGAATCCACAAAGTCGGTCTCGGATCTGTTCTCTCCGGTCAGCGGAGAAATCGCCGAGCGCAACGGCGCGCTCGAAGAGGCGCCGGAGCTCGTTAACCAGGACCCGTACGGAGAAGGTTGGATGGTTGTCATCAAGCCGTCGAACATCGGCGACGTCGACGCTCTCCTCTCGCCGGGCGACTATAAAGCGTTAGTCGAGGCTCAACCCGGCAACTGACGGAAACGCGCGGGCCAGCACCACGTTCGTGTTCACCGTGCCGGCCTCGTTCCCATCCCTCACGCTGTGGTATAACTCCAGCCTGCCCCACTGACCGGAGAGCTCGACCATGTATTGCACCCGCTGCGGGCACAAGAACCCGGACGGAGCCAGCTTCTGCGCATCGTGTGGCAACTCGCTGCAGCCGTTGGAAGAGCAAACGATGGCGATCACGGTCGCACCAGAGGACGAAGAAGGGCCATCCCTCGAAGAGCTCGGCCCGGACCAGGCGCTGCTCGTCATCAAAGGCGGTCCGACTGCCGGCAGCACCGTGCTGGTCGACAAGGACATCACGCGCCTCGGCCGGAGCCCGGACAGCGACGTGTTCCTCAACGACATCACCGTCTCCCGACGCCATGCGGAGATCTCCCGCGAGGGAAACGGGTTCATCGTGAAGGATGCCGGCAGCTTGAACGGGACCTACGTGAACCGTGAGCGGGTCGACGTGGCCGAGCTCGCCAGCGGCGACGAGCTCCAGATCGGCAAGTTCAAGATCGTCTTCTATACCGCACCGGGACCCCAGTGATGGCCGGCCGTCCGTTCCTCAGCATCGGTGAAGTCCTGGCGGCATTGAAGCCGGAGTTCCCGGACGTCACGGTCTCGAAGATCCGGTTCCTGGAATCGGAGGGGCTCATCACGCCCACCCGGACGACGTCCGGTTACCGGACGTTCTACCCAAAGGATCTCGAGCGGCTGCGCACGATCTTGAAGATGCAGCGGGAGTCTTTCCTGCCGCTGAAGGTCATCCGTGACCGTCTCGCATCGCTCGACGCCGGAACAATCACGCCCGAGCAGGCGATCGCGCCGGCGCCGATCACGATCGTTCCGCCTGCACAGCCGGAGCCGGCTCCGGCGCCGAGCGCAGACGCGGTTCGGGAGGAGCCCGACATCGATCTCGCGGAGCCCGCGCAATCGGCTCACTTCACCGAGAGCGACCTGGCCGGCGCGACGGGCTTGGACCTTGCGCAAGTGCAAGCGCTGAAAGACTTCGGTGTGATCTGCGAGCACCGTCAGAACGGCGCGCCGTACTTCGACGGAGACGACGTCGCCGTCGGGGAGCTCGCGCGCGATTTCCTGAAGCTCGGGATCGAGCCGCGACACCTGAAGCAGCTACGCCGCTTCGCAGAGCAAGAAGCAGAGATGTACACCACGCTCGTCGGGCCCGGGATCCGCAACCGGCGTGCCGACGCGCGCGGGCAAGCGGTCGACACGCTGAGCGAGCTCGCGAAGCTTTCGCGCAGGCTCCGTCAGGCGTACGCGCGTCGCCGAGCTGGGCGCGGAGATCAGCAGGGACTACGCAGGGAAGACGCCCATCCTGATCGGCGTACTCAAAGGATCACTCGTCTTCATGGCCGATCTCGCGCGCGCGATCACCACGCCGATCAACGTCGACTTCATGTCGATCAGCTCCTACGGCGATGGGACGAATTCCGGCGTTGTGCGGATCCTCAAGGACCTCGACGAGTCGATTACCGGCCACGATGTCATCCTGGTCGAAGACATCATCGACACGGGGCTGACGCTGACGTACCTGCTCGCGACACTGAGTGCGCGCCGCCCGGCATCGCTGGAGGTGTGCGGGCTGCTCGACA
Source organism: Actinomycetota bacterium (assembly GCA_005883175.1). Lineage (GTDB taxonomy): Bacteria > Actinomycetota > AC-67 > AC-67 > AC-67 > AC-67. The sequence goes on along the minus strand of VAYV01000102.1, from coordinate 3,960 downwards.
AGTCGGTGCGGCGCATCGTGGAGGTTCCGATCCGCTACAAGGGCTTCGACATCCCGGACGAGTTCGTGATCGGGTACGGCCTCGACCACGAAGGCCGGTACCGCAACCTCCGCGCGGTCCTGGGCGTGCGCGACATGGCTGCGCTCCGGGACCCCGATCTCGTCGCGCGCGCGCTGGAATCGGCCGGCGCGTGATCGTCCCCCCGGCCAAGGGGGGAAAGCGAACGTCGAGGCCCGGCGGTATCGTTGTGGGCCTAGTGCGGGCGGTAGTAGTCTGCCCTCGAGGAGGCCCGTAGCGTGGTCGATGCCGTCGAGATGCAGCTGGTCGGGGTGCGCGTCGAGCTGCCGACGAACCAGCCGATCGTGTTGCTGCGCGAGCGGGAGGGTGAGCGTTTCCTCCCGATCTGGATCGGTCCGGTCGAAGCGACGGCCATCCGACGTTCTACGCGACGCTGGAGATGGCGCGCGACGGGGCCCAGTACTCCGTTTCAAGCCGGCCCAGCGACGCCATCGCACTGGCCGTTCGCTCCGGCGTTCCGATCTTCGCGGCGCCCGACGTGCTCTCCGATGCCGGCATCGTGATCCACGACGAGGACGAGGAGACCGAGGTCCAGAAGTTCCGGGAGTTCATCGAGTCGGTGAGCCCCGAAGACTTCGGCGCCAACCCCTTCTGAGCAGCCCGAACGGCTGCGCCGCGCCGTCTTTTTCCGGGCACCATTGACAGTCCTCGGGCCGGGGGCTTAGCGTGACATCAACGTAATTACCGTGGTGTGAGGCGGAGTAGCCGCCCCCATTGCGGTCCCTCCTGGGGGAGGCTCGATGACACGCACGTCTAGCGTCGATGCAGGCGTCGAAACCGGGTTCCGGGGGCCCACGGTGTGCCGCACGGTCGGCATCAGCTACCGGCAGCTCGACTACTGGGCGCGCACCGAGCTCGTCACGCCGAGCGTCCGCGACGCCGACGGGTCGGGCAGCCAGCGCATGTACAGCTTCAACGACGTCGTCCAGTTGCGTGTGATCAAGAAGCTGCTCGACGCCGGCGTCAGTCTTCCGAAGATCCGCCGCGCCGTCGACTACCTCCGCGACGAGCTGAAGATGCCGATCGAAGACGTCACACTCGTGTCGGACGGCAAGACGATCCACGCGTGCTTGTCCGCAAACGAGGTCGTCGATCTTCTGGCCGGCGGCCAAGGCGTCTTCGCGATCGCGGTGGGGAAGGTGTACGAGGAGCTGCAAGGTCGCGTGCGCGCGTTCCCCACGGCCGAGCAAGGGAAGAGAGCATCCAACGAGGACACCACCGAAGCACACGGCAGCTGAGCCGAGCCGACGCCAGAGCGGGGCCCACGTCGCGACCCGCAGTGGCTTGAAGAGCGACCGCATCGACTTCGCGCACGAGAGCGAACGCCAGTACGCGCGCCTGCTCGACTTCTACCAGATCGAATGGGAGTACGAGCCGCGGTCCTTCGACATCGAGTGGGACGAGCAAGGCGAGGTCATCAAGCAGTTCACGCCGGACTTCTACCTGCCGCAATTCGAAACGTACATCGAAGTCACGACGATGAACCAGAAGCTCGTGACGAAGAAGAACAAGAAGGTCCGGCGGCTGCGCGAGCTGTACCCCGACTGCAAGATCAAGATCTTCTACCAGCGCGACTACCTTGCGCTGCTGCAGAAATACGGCCTCGACCGCGACGGCGACGACCGGTGAAGGCCGCTCGAACGACAAGGTAGGATACGCGCATCGCGCAGCCTTCCCCTGCGCGGCCACACGGGGGAGGACCGTTGGATTTCGCTCCGCACACCGAGCGCGACGTCGAAACGATGCTCGCGACGATCGGCGCGTCGTCCGTCGACGACCTCTTCGCCGTCATCCCACCCTCCCTGCGGCTCGGCGGCTTGCCGATCCCGGATGGGCACGCGGAGGCTGAAGTCGTCCGGGAGATGGCAGCGTTGGCCGCGCTCAACCGGTCCGCCGACGACCTTGTGTGCTTCATGGGGGCCGGGTCCTACGACCACCACGTCCCCTCCATGGTGTGGGCCGTCCTGTCGCGCGGCGAGCTCGCGACCTCCTACACGCCGTATCAGCCCGAGCTCTCGCAAGGCGTCCTCCAGACGCTGTTCGAGTACCAGACGATGATCTGCGAGCTGACCGGTCTCGACATCTCGAACGCCGGGCTCTACGACGGAGGGAGCGCGCTCGCTGAGGCGGTGAATCTCGCCACGGGCGCGACGAAACGCGCGCGCGTCGTGGTCGCCGGAGCCGTCAATCCGCTCTACGCCGGTGTGCTCGCGACGCAGGGCGCGGGGCTCGACCTCGAGATCAGCACAACGGGGTGGGGGAGTGACGGGCGCGCGACGGCGGTCGACGCCGACGGCGCGGCCGCGGTGGTCGTGCAGCAACCGAACCTGTTCGGCTGTCTCGAGGATCTGCCCGCCGTTGCCCAGATCGCGCGCGCGGCCGGCGCCAGGCTGATCGTCCATCAAGACCTCACGGCGACCGGCGTGCTCGAAGCGCCGGGCGCGCTCGGCGCGGACGTCGTTGTCTCGGAAGGTCAGCCGTTCGGGAATCACCTGAACTTCGGCGGGCCGTACGCCGGCGTGATCGCGTGCCGGACCGCCGACGTGCGCCGCCTCCCCGGCCGGCTCGTCGGGGAAACGGTCGATCGCAACGGGAAACGTGCGTTCGTCCTCACGCTGCAAGCGCGGGAGCAACACATCCGCCGCGAGAAAGCGACGAGCAACATCTGCACCAACCAGACGCTGAACACGCTTGCCGTCGCGGTCGCGCTTGCGTGGTACGGGCCGCAGGGTCTGCGCGAGCTGGGGGAGCAGTGCCTCGCGCGCGCGCACTACGCGCGCGACCGCTTGGTCGAGCAGGCCGGCGCGACGGCACTGTTCCAAGAAACGCCGATCTTCAAAGAGTTCGCGGTGCGTCTCCCCGCCGATCCGGTCGCCGTCTGCGAATACGCCGCCTCCGAAGGCTTCCTCGCAGGTGTCCCACTTTCTCGTCTGATCCCCGGGGGTGATCTCGACGACGCCTTGCTGGTGGCCGTCACCGAGAAACGCAGCAGGGAAGAGATCGACGCGTTCGTCGATGCGGTTGCGCGCGCATGCAAGGAGGTGGCGTGATGCTGAACACCGACGACGAGAAGCTGGTGTTCGAGCTGTCACGACCGGGCCGGCGCGCCTTCTCCATGCCCACGCTCGACGTTCCTGCGGCGCCGGCGAACGCGATCCCGCAACAACTATCGAGAAGGAAAGCGCCTGCGTTGCCCGAGGTGGCCGAACGCGATCTCGTCCGCCACTACACGCGCCTGTCGCAGCGCAACTACGGCATCGACCTCGGCTTCTACCCGCTCGGGTCCTGCTCGATGAAGTACAACCCGAAGCTCGCCGAGGACGTCGCTGTGATGCCGGGGTTCCGGCGCTTGCACCCGTGGCAACCGGAGTCGCAGATCCAAGGCGCGCTCCAGCTGCTCGTCGAATTGGAGGAAGCGCTCTGCGCCGTAACGGGCATGGACGCCGTGACGTTCCAGCCCGCGGCCGGCGCGCACGGCGAGCTGACGGGCCTGCTCATCATGCGCGCGTTCCACGAGCACAACGGCGATCAGCGGAAGCGCGTGATCATCCCCGACTCGGCGCACGGGACGAACCCGGCCAGCGTGCGCCTTGCGGGCTACGAGGTTTCGGAGGTTGCGAGCGACGCGCGCGGCCTGGTCGACCTCGACGCGTTGGAGAAGCTCATCGGCCCGGACGTGGCGGGGTTGATGATCACGAACCCGAACACGCTCGGATTGTTCGAGGAGAACATCGAGCGCGTCGCAAAGATGATCCACTCGGTCGGCGGGCTGCTCTACTACGACGGCGCGAACCTGAACGCTATCGTCGGACGCCGCCGTCCGGGCGACATGGGTTTCGACATCGTGCACATGAACCTGCACAAGACGTTCGCGACGCCGCA
>VAYV01000307.1 GCA_005883175.1 Actinomycetota bacterium | reverse complement strand
CTAAGACCTAATTGGGTGGTTACTTGGTGTCATTTAGCGCGAACGGACTATAAATCGCGCGCCCTGCGTGGCAGTCTGCTCGTTTGAGTGGTGAAAACATCCAGCGGACCGGCCCACAAAGCGCCACCGCCCAAAACGTGAGGTGAAAGGCATGAGCAAGAAAACGGCAGTGAGAGCGGCCTTCGTGGCCAGCTTTATCGCTTCCTCGATCGTGATGGCGTGGTCGGGGGCTGCCTTGGCGGCCGGCACGCACTGCAACGGCGTGTTCAAGGGCAAGACGCCGAACAACCCGATCACGAAGGTCGCGGACAAGAGCGCGGCGTACGCCGGCCAAACGGTCACGTTCACGATCTCGTTCAAGGCAACCGGCTCGGGCATGAACGACGTGACGGACTGCTACCGCGTCGACGACGGATCGAACAGCGCCCTCAACGCGCTCGTCACCGGCTTCAACGCCGACAAGCTCACGGCGAACGGTCCGAAGGGCACGGTTCAGAACGTGACGTTCTCGATCGTGATCCCCGACGATGCCAGCCTGATCGGACACTCGATCGTGGACCGCGCGAAGTCGACCCGCGGCAGCGTCGAGTCCCGCAGCGACCTGGTCTCCGTGGCGATCGTGGCTCCCCCGTGCGCCAGCAACTGTGGCAGCTCCACGGGTGGCACGACCGGCGGTACGACCGGCGGTACGACCGGCGGTACCACGGGTGGCACGACCGGCGGTACGACGGTCCAGGGCAAGACGATCCACAACGTCAAGCCGGCAACGAAGGTGAAGGCCGCTACGCTGGCCCACACCGGTCCCGTCTCGGCGAAGGCAGCGTTCCTCGGCTCGCTGATGATCATGATCGGTCTCGTCACCCGCATCCGGCGCCCGCAGCTGGGCACGCCGATGCTCGAGACCGCCGACAACAGCGGCTCGAGCTACCTGGCTCGGTACGACAGCTACCTCCAGGCAGCGCTGAGGCACCGCCGGTAACAACTTAGGCGCACGACCAAAGAGGAGCGGCCGCTGGGCCGCTCCTCTCTTTTGGCGCCATTTGTGTGGACCCCGCGATCTGTAGTCGAGTCGACGCGCTTCGTGAGGGGGACCATCGGACTATCGACAAGCTTCCAGAGTCCCCCTGAGGATGGTCGCCTGCGGCTGCGTAAGGGGGGCGCAAACCGAGCGCACCGGCCGCGGGTCTAGAGGGGGGAATCATGGGTCATGCACTTTCTTCTCGTCGCGCGCGCCTGAGGATCGGCGGCGCGGTGGGCATCCTGCTCCTGTTGGCGGGAAGCATCCTCATCGCGACCGGCGTCGCGTTCGCAGCGGTCAACTGCGACAGCGTCTTCGAAGGGGCAACTCCTGCCAATCCGATCGTGAAGACGGCGGACAAGGCGCAGGCGTACGCGGGCCAGACGGTTACATTCACGCTCACGTTCACGGCCACCGGGACGGCCGACAACGTGACCGCGGACTGCTACCGGGTGGGCGATGGCAGCAACGACACGCTGAACGCGTTGGTGACCGGCTTCAACGCAGAGCAGACGAACCCGAACGTCGGCGGCAAGGACGCCGTGCAGCACGTGACCTACACCATCACGGTCCCCGACGACGCAAGCCTGATCGGCAAGAAGATCGTCGACCGCGCGAAGGCCACCTCGGGCAGCGTTGAGTCCAGGAGCGATCTCGTTGAGGTTCTCGTCCTTCCTGCTCCCTGCACGGAGAACTGTCCGTCGCCGACTCCGACGCCCACACCGACCGAAACGTCGACTGCGCCGCCCACACCGACCGTGGCTGCGACCCAGCCGACGAAGGTCAAGGGCCTAACGCTCGGTCAGACCGGCGCGTCGGATCGGTCCACGATCTGGATCGGCATCGTGCTGATCATCGCGGGACTCGGCTTGACCGGATCGACGCTGCGGAGGCGTTCTATCGGCCGTTAACGCGCATCAGTTCCTTGATTGAGGAGCGGCCCTCGGGCCGCTCCTCGCCTTGTCGGCAGGTCTCCGATCGAGCGCCGTGGGTAGGATTGGCATCGGGAGCGAATCGAGGGAGTCC
>VAYV01000101.1 GCA_005883175.1 Actinomycetota bacterium | reverse complement strand
GGTGATCGCCGGCCTTGCTGCCGCCGGCACGACCGAGATCACCGGTCTCGAGTACATCGATCGCGGTTACCAGTCGTTCGAAGACACGTTGTCCTGCCTCGGGGCATCGATCCAACGAGAGACGGTTCAACGGGCACTCCAAGCGTGACCCAGAAAGCCTGCTCGAACTGCGGCCACCCCCTAACCGAGACGGCTCGCTTCTGCCCGCACTGCGGCCGGGACGTCACTGCTCCCGGAGGGACGGTGTTGACGGCGGCGCCGCCCCCTCCTGCCCCCGCCGGGGGAGAGGAAGAGGTTCTCCCGTGGCGAGCCGTCGAAGCGATACCGATATACGTCATCTCGATCATCGCCACGTTCATCGTCCTGGTCCCGATCGGGTTCGCCCTGCGCCCACTGACGAATTGCGGAGAGAACCTCGCCTGCGCACGGCATCAAGATCTGTTCAAGGCTCTGTCGATCGGGGTCAACGAGCTCGCGCTTTTGGTGACCGTCCTCCTGTGGGTTCGATACGTCCATAACCGAGGTCCGCGGTCGCTGGGATTCAAGAACCTGACCGCCGCCAACGCGCTCATCGGCGTTGGGATCGGGCTCGCCGGTGAATTCCTGGCCCTCATCGTGGCCGGGATCCTCGCCGCGATCATCCAGAGCTTCACGCACAGTCCGGTCCAGACGCCGAAGCAGATCTCCCTCCAGACCCATCCCGCCGTGAGCGTCCTCGTCATCGTCGGCATCAGCGTGATCGCCATCACGCCCTTTGCGGAAGAGGCGTTCTTCCGGGGCTTCATCTTCCGCCGGCTCGGTCAGCGATACCGCCTGGGATGGGCGGTCGTGCTTTCGGCGGCGATCTTCGCCGTCCTTCACTTGATCCCGTTCATCATGCTCCCGATCTTCGCGCTGGGCGCCCTTCTCGCCTCGATCGTCTACGCGCGCAAGAGCCTCTTCCCTTCGGTCTTCGCGCACATGACGTTCAACGCGATCGGATTCACGCTGCAGTTCATCTTCCTGCGGAAGTAGCCGTCTTGAGCGCCGGCTTCGCCCGCGACTACACTCGCGCGGCGATCGCGCATTCGGCCGTACGAAAGGGGATGCCGTGCCCGTCTTTCCGAGTCAGGAGTGGCTGACCGAGTACGTCGACTTGATCAACGCGTCAAAGGAGTACGAAGAGGCGGCGTCGAGCTGGGAGGGAGACCTCTCGTACGTCTTCGAGCGCGAGCCGGACAAGAAGGTGCCGGAAGACGTCTGGGTGTGGATCGATCTCTGGCACGGTAAGTGCCGGGACGCGAAGTTCGGCGTCGCGCAGGAAGACGGCGAGAAGGCCCGGTTCATCATCCGCGCGCCGTACTCTCGGTGGAAAGAAGTCATCCGCAAGGAGCTCGACCCCATCAAGGGGATGATGCAAGGGAAGCTGAAGCTCAAGGGAGATCTGCCGACGATCGTCCGCTACGTGAAGGCCGCGAACGAGCTGGTGAACATCGCGGGCACCGTCCCGACGAAGTTCGTGGACGAGAGCTGACGGTGGAGCTGGTCGTCACGACGCCCGACACCCCACCGCTCGGCCAGATGATCGCCGACCTCGTTCGGAGCAACATCGAGTCCGAACCCCGACGCGCGCACCTCGTCAACGGCGTAGCCGGGCGCATCAACATCAACGCGACCGACGTGGAGTCGGAGATCGGCCTCCTCTTCACGGGCACGGGACTGCGCATCGGGCCGGCGCTGCCCGCTCCCGACCTGGAGATTGTGTGCGACTCGGGAACGTTGATGGAGCTGGCGAACGTGCGGCTTCGGCTGGGCCGCCCCGACCCGATGACGCCGGAGGGGCGCGCGATCCTGACGAAGATGATGCACAAGCAGCTTGTCGTTCACGGAATGATGACGCACCCCAAATTGCTCACGCGTCTTCAGAAGCTGTTCACGGTCGCGTGAAGATCGCCTTCGTCGGAGGCACGGGTCCTGCGGGCCTGGGGCTCGGCGCGCGCCTGGCGCGCGCGGGGCACGACGTGGCGATCGGCTCCCGGTCGGAGGAGCGCGCGCGCGACGCAGCCGCGCAGGTCCTTGCGCTCGCCGGCGACGGGAGCGTTAGCGCCGACACGAACGAGAAGGTGATCCCGGCTGCCGACGTCGTCGTCTTGTCGGTGCGCGCGGACGCGCAACCGGAAACGGTGCGCGCGCTTGCAGGGCTGCTCGACGGGAAGATCGTCCTCAGCATGGCGAACCCGGTGACGGTTGCCCAAGGGCGCGCGAGCTACGAAGGGCCGCCCGAAGGCTCGCTCGCCGAACAAGCCCAACACGGCGCACCGCGCGCGCGCGTCGTGAGCGCGCTGCACGAGATCCGCGTCTCGCGATTCGCGAAGCTCGAGCTCGCGATCGACTCGGACACGATCGTGACCGGGGACGACGCCGGTGCGAAGGAAGCGATCATGGCGCTCTGTGCGGACGTGGGCGTCCGGCCGGTCGACGGAGGCCCCCTTTCGAACTCCCGATACGTCGAGGCCTTCGTCGCCGTCCTCGTGTCGATCAACTTCCGGTACAAAGCGGGCGTTAGCTACCGGATCACCGGGCTTCCCTCCTAGGACCAGGAAAAATCTGTCCTATTGCCTAATTTGGCTATGGGCTAAACTGCCTATGCCGCTTCGGGGCCCCGGCCTGATGGAACGGGCAGGGTCCGGCTCTGCATCCGTGCAGGTGGCGGCGAGTCGCGGTGGGACACGTGTGGGGGACCGATCCGAATGCTGAGGACGCCTGAGCAACCGGCGAACCCGAAAACCCTCGAGGAGAACGAGTCGAACTTGACCGTTCGCACGAGCGGGACGCTCGAATCAGAGCTCTCGGTCGAACGCTCGCTTCGGGAGCGCGCGCAACGCACCGCGGGACTCCTGTGGCGCCTGCAGTCGCTCACGGCCGCGTTCGCCGGCGCGCAGACGACGGATGAGATCGCCGACGCCGTTGTCACGACCGGCCTCGCCGCGATGGACGCCGAGTCGGGCGCGCTCGCGCTCCTGAACCATGACGGGACGACGCTGACGATCATCAGGGCGGCCGGCTACCACAGTGACGTGGAAACACAGTGGAAAACGTTCGCGGTCTCGGACGACCTTCCCCTGTCCGAGGCCGTACGAACGCGGGAACTCGTCCTGCTCGAGTCGCAAGAGGAACGGGACGGTCGCTATCCGAAGCTCGCCGCCCAGCAGACGCCGAACCAGTCCTTCGCCTGCGTTCCTCTCGTCGTCGAGCTGCGTGCGGTCGGTGGGCTCACGTACAGCTTCGGCGATCAACGGTTGTTCACCGACGACGAGCGCTCGTTCCTGCTGGCCCTCGGGCAGCTGACCGCCCAAGCGCTCGAGCGCGCGCGCCTGTACGAAGCCGAGCACGACGCGTTCGAGCGCGCGGAGGACGGCGCCGGTCGGTTGCGCTTCTTGGCCCAGACCAGCGATCTGCTCGCGTCCTCGCTCGAGTACGAGCAGACCTTGCAGACCGTTGCGCGCTCCTGCGTCCCGAAGCTGGCCGACTGGTGCGTCGTCGATCTGCTCGCGGACGACGGCACAGTGCGGACGCTGGCCGTCGAGCACGTCGACCCCGAGAAGGTGGATTGGGCGCTGCGCTTGCGGGAGCGTTTCGACCCTCCGGCGGACACCGGCACGGGGGCCGTGCAGCGCGTGATCCGATCCGGCGTGCCTGAGCTGTACGAGCAGGTGAGCGACCAGGCGCTGATCGATGGCGCCCAGGACGAGGAGCACCTCGCGATCCTCCGGGAGCTCGGGATGACCTCGGTGATGATCCTTCCGATGCGCGCGCGCGATCGGGTGATCGGTGCGATCACGTTCGTGGCGACGACCGAGTCGGGGCGCCACTACACGCCGGAGGACATAAACCTTGCGCATGAGGTCGCGCACCGCTCCGCCGTGGCCGTGGAGAACGCGCGCCTCTTCCGCGACGTTCGTGGGGTCGAAGAGGATCTGCGCCTGCAAGCCGCTCTGCTGCGCGCGCAAGGCGAGGCGATGCTCGACGGCTTCGTGGTGACCGACACCCAGGGCAAGGTTCTCATGCACAACCGGCGAGTGCTCGAGCTCTTCAACCTGACGGAAGAGGACCTTTCGGCCGACTATGCGCGCGCGGTCCGCAAGAAAGCCGCGCAGACGGTCGACCCCGACGCGTACCTGGAGCGCCGTCGGGAGCTCACGATGGATCCGCACAACTCGGGCCGCGATCAGATCGTCTTCCGCGACGGTCGCGTCTTCGACCGCTGGAGCGCACCGCTGATCGATGAGGCCGGCGAGCTCCGAGGCCGAGCCTGGTACTACCGAGACGTTACCATCGAGCGCCGGGCGGCGAAGCAGCTTGAGGAGGGACAGCAGCGCGCGGCGCTGCTCGCGGAAGCCGGCGGCGCCCTGACCTCATCCACCGACTACCTCGTGCTGCTCCGGCGCCTCGCAGGCTTGGTCACGGAGTGGTTCGCGGACTGGTGCGCGATCGATCTCCTTCAGCGCGACCGTTCGATCGAACGGGCCGTCATCGCGAGCAGAGATGAAGAGAAGACTGCCCTGGTTTCCTCGGTCGACGCGCTGCGGCGGTATCCGTCCGATCCCACGGCCAGCGAGGGCGTCCGCCGCGCCATCGAGACCGGGCAGTGGGACATGCGCGAGCAGATCCGAGACGAGTGGCTCGTTCGGGAGGCGCGTGGGAGCGAGGACTACCTCGCGGTCCTTCGCAGCCTGAACCTCCACTCGCATCTATGCGTTCCGCTCGCCGTCGGAGACAGGATCCTCGGCGCGATCACGTTCGTCACGACCGGAGACGCCGGCCGCGTGTACGGACCGGCCGACCTCGCGCTTGCGCAGGAGCTGGCGTTCCGCGCCGCGTCGGCGGTCGAGCACGCCCGGCTGTTCGAGGAGCACACGCACATCTCGCGAACACTCCAGCGCAGCCTCCTGCCGCCGCACCTGCCGGAGATCCCCGGGGTCGAAGTCGCCGCCCGTTACCACGCGTCGGGCGAGGGCTACGAGGTCGGCGGAGACTTCTACGACGTGTTCAAGACTGCGCGCGGCGAGTGGGCGATCGTCCTCGGTGACGTCTGCGGCAAGGGAGCCGACGCGGCCGCGACGACGGCCCTCGCGCGCCACACGCTGCGCGCGGCCACCGTTCAGACGCGCAAGCCGCACCGGATCCTGTCCATGCTCAACGAAGCGATGCTTCGGTCCGAGCAGCCCTTCTGCACCGTCGCGTACGCGCGCGTGCAGAAGGTCAACTCCGGCGCGCGCGTCACGGTTGCATGCGGGGGGCACCCGTTGCCGCTCCTCGTTCGCGCCGGGGGCGCGATCCAAACCTTCGGACGTCCGGGCACCTTGCTCGGATGCTTCCCCGAACCGGCGCTGCACGAAGAGGCGCTCGACTTGCACGCCGGCGACGCGGTCGTTCTCTACACCGACGGCGTGACCGAGGCGAGGCGCGGGTCGAACGTGATGGGCGAGGCCGGGTTGCACGCTGCATTGGTCCGCTCGGTGGGCGGAAGCGCGGGGGACATCGCCGACGCGATCGAGCAAGCCGCGCTCGACTACCAAGAAGGAGACGCGCGCGACGACATCGCGATCGTCGTCCTCAAGGTGCTGCCGGCGGACTAACGGATCGCGCGCGCGGCCACGTCCGCCGCCGCAAGCAGAGGGACCGCGATCGACAGCGCGCGCAGCGCGCGCTCCGGAGCTCGCGTCAGTGTCGCGCGGTCGATCGGCTCGGTCGTGCCGTCCGTCCGCTCGATGACGCCGTGAACACGATCAGTCCGGCGGCGGAGCGCGCGCACGGGGGTCGAGAGGGCTCGCTGGGCCACGCTGAGCGCGAAGCACGCGGTGGCCGCGAGCACGCCGCTCGCGCGGAACGTCGCGGCGGAGGCCCAGAAACCGGTGAACGCGGGGAAGGCGCCCCACGCGAAGGCGAACCAGAAGTCGTTGTGGAAGAACCCGTTGAAGATCTCAAGGTTGTACGCGACGACGATGAACGCGCCGAAGACGATGAGCGGGATGAGAGCAGCGCCGACGCGACCGACGCCTGCGACACCGATCGCCACTGCCCCGGCGAGCGAGACGATAGCGGCGGCTCGAAGCATCGATGCCGGGATCCCCGTTCGCAGCGGCCGCCCGTTCAGCTCGTCCAGTGCGTGCGCGCCGATCCCCACGGCGAGGAAGAACGCCAGCAGCGTTGCGGCCAGGCGGTCGAGACGCACGACCGGCGCAGCGGCGACGCCGATCGCGACGTAGGACAGGTGCCACACCGTGTAGGGCGGGTGCAGGATCGTCCACCAGTCGCGCCATCCGCCGCCGCGGATCGCGTAGAAGGCCGGCGCCGGCTCGGCGCCGCGATGCCGCTCAACCGCCACGCTTCCGTCCTTTGATGAGCACGCCGGTCCCGAAGGTCATCCGTCGCGTCTTGATCTCGGTGATCCCCGCGGCGTGCCACATGTCTACCTGCCGTTCGAGCGGCCATTCGTTGGCCCAATCAACGATGCTGTGCGGCAGGAACGCGCCGACGTGCGCCCACTCGGGGCCGAACGCACGTGTAGCGAGGGGGAAGACGCCGAGCGCATGCACGCTCCACCCGATGCGCGGGAGCGGTGAAGGCGGCACACCGAACTCCACGGAAGCGAGCGTTCCTCCGGGCTTGAGTACGCGTACCAGTTCTTGCAACGTCTGGGGTGGATCTGCGACGTACCGGAAGAGATAGCTGAAGACGAGACAGTCGAATCGAGATTCGTGAAAAGGCAGAGCGTTCGCATCGGCCCCGACCCGATCTGACAGCCCCTCCGCACGGCCCATCATCTCCATGCTCTGATCCACGCCGACCACGCGACACCCGTACCGCTTCTCGATGTCGCGCGCGATCAGCCCCGTACCTGTCGCGACGTCCAGCACGAGATCGGTAGAGGAGCACCCCATCCCCCGCACCAGCGCGCGCCGCCAGCGTCCGTACTGACCGAACGAAAGGATCTCCGCCGGCGTCCCGTAGGCCGGCGCGATGCCGCCGAACAACGCGCGCGCGTGCCGGGTGCGCTCGTCGAGCATGCTC